>NZ_JBGCCX010000052.1:0-3142 GCF_045105015.1 Psychroserpens sp. | reverse complement strand
GTATCCGTAGATAGCCGCTGTTGGAGGATCAAATAACTGAATGTTTACAAGACCACTACCAGCATCACCTAAAAGGAATTGCTGAACATTTAAGTAAGAAGGATAAGGGTTACCCACTAAGTTCCATTCTTCGTTATTAGTCCCTTGATTAACGATATTGTTAGTTACTGTACCATTTTCAGCAGTACCAGTAAAAGTAACAGTACTGTTATCAGAAGTAGCAGCTCTATAACCAACACCAGCATCAAGCGTGAATGTATCAGTTCCAGCCCAAGTTACAAACTGACCAGTATTCTTTTCAAACGGACCAAATAAGTATAAAGTTCCATTGTTAAGAATGTTAGGGTTAGCAGTAGCAAGAGCATTAAATGGTTGACCAGTTAAAGGAGCCGATACTAAATCGTTACTTCCAGTAGTTCCAGAACCATTAATATTCACATGACGTTCATAAGTCATAGCACCAACAACAGTTCCATCTTGAATTAAACTTGAATAACTTGTGGAGTTTGATTCTAGTGTTACACCATTATTTACAGTAAGCATTGTGCCAGCATTGACTGAAGCACTCGCTCCGGGATTTACTATTAGTGTATTCACAGTTAAATCGGAGTCAAAAATTGCATCACCTGATTCTATTAATATATCATCTAAAGATGTAGCGATACCATTTGGATCGCTAGGTGACCAAGATCCATTATAGGTATATGTAACTGAAGGTCCAACCATTCTTAGAAAGAAACGACCAGTTCCAGCTAATGTTGATGTAGGTGTAACGATATAATCAGAGTTATTTAATAATGTAGATGTATTTGCTACTGTATCATCAAGATAAACTTCAATTGATTCAGGTAGTGTTGTTTCAGAAACACTAAATGTTAAAGCTATACCTTGACTAGCATTTAAGCCTAAAGGAAAAGTAACATTTGTAACATCTGAGGTGTTTACAGCTTGCAATGAAATGTCTAAACCAGTATTTTCTTCTACTAGATTAGAATAGAGAACAAAACTAGGAGTTACACCAAATATTCCAGCGTCATAACCAAAATCAAAACCCAGACTAGCATTGTCATTAAAGTAAAAAGCTGTTGTGTATGAATTACTATTTGTACTAGCCCTAAGCTTTAAAAACACTAATTCAGAGTTAAGGCTAACTACTAAGTCTTCATTTGTATTTAAATTTTCAATTGTAGGGGCTAGCTCAGAACTATTATTCCCAGTATCATCAAAATCAAAGGTTGCATGCCCTGGATTTATTTGAGAAAAACTAAAACCAGTTATTAGTAAAGCAAATAAAAGTATGTGTGTCTTTTTCATAATAGTACTTTTGTTTAATAAGACTTTGATTTCAAGATGATTCAGAGTCTCGAAGCATGCAAATATAACGTAAAGTTAGTAATGTTGAATCTTTAGCTTAAAAAGTTAGCATTGTATTTATGACCTTATAATGGTTATAAGGTCACTCTCATTTTTTTAATCTTTAGGTGTAACTTTAATTAAAGAATAAGTTTTAAACTTCAATAAGAATAAAAATATAAGTTTCATTCAATTTCATCTAAATGCATAATCTGTTTAATTAGTCTTTTATTTATTTTAGATTTGTAGAGTGTTAAAAACAAATTCTAATACATAAAAATATGAAGGGAATTATTCTGGCAGGAGGATCAGGAACACGCCTACATCCTTTGACCATTGCAGTAAGTAAGCAGTTATTACCAATTTATGATAAACCCATGATTTATTACCCTTTATCGGTTTTAATGTTGGCTGGAATTAAAGAGGTTTTAATTATATCTACACCGCATGACCTTCCAAATTTTAAAAGGTTATTGGGGAATGGTAATCAATTTGGAATTGAATTAAGTTATAAAGAACAGCCAAGTCCTGATGGTTTAGCGCAAGCTTTTATTATAGGCGAAGAATTCATAGGTAATGATGATGTGTGCATGGTATTAGGAGATAATATATTTCATGGTGCAGGATTACAAAACATATTAAAAGATGCTATTGGTACAGTAAGTAATGAGCAAAAAGCTGTAATTTTTGGAAATTATGTAAAAGACCCAGAGCGCTATGGTGTTGCAGAGTTTGATTTAGAAAATAATGTCTTAAGCATAGAAGAAAAACCTAAAAACCCAAAATCTAATTTTGCTGTTGTTGGACTCTATTTTTACCCTAATTCTGTAATTGAAATCGCAAAAAATGTAGAGCCATCACATCGAGGAGAGTTAGAAATTACTTCTGTAAATCAAGCGTATCTTGAAGAAGAAAACTTAAAACTTCAACTATTAAGCAGAGGTTTTGCATGGTTAGATACAGGCACTCATGAGGCACTTACTGAAGCTACTGAATTTGTGAAAGCTGTTGAAAAACGAACAGGTCTTAAAATTGCATGTTTAGAGGAAATTGCACTGAATTATAAATGGATTACAAAGGAAGGATTAGCTAATAAAGTTGAAAATTTAAAAGGTGATTATTATGATTATTTAAAAGCAATCATATCTTAGTAGGATGTCTTTAAAACAGAAAACTATTAATGGTTTAGTTTGGAGCTTTGTTGAAAGTTTTTCGAAACAAGGAATAAATTTTATTATTGGAATTATCCTTGCAAGATTACTTCTGCCTGAAGAGTTTGGGCTTATTGGTATGATTGCCGTATTCATTGCGATTTCTACGTCTCTAATTAATTCAGGTTTTACCCAAGCGCTGATTAGGAAGAAAGATTGTACAAATACAGATTACTCAACCGTTTTCTTCTTTAATTTGGTGATCGGTGTTTTACTAGCAATGAGTTTGTTTTTTGCGGCACCATACATAGCACTTTTTTTTGATGAACCGCAGTTAGATTCCATTGTTAAGGTTTTTTCAGTGGTATTGATATTTGACGCGTTATCAATAATACAACGTACTCAACTCATAAAGCGGATTGATTTTAAACTTCAAACTAAGATTACTTTAATAGCTGATGTCGCTAGTGGAATAGTGGCTATAATTATGGCATATTATGGTTTTGGCGTCTGGAGTTTAGTGGTTAAACAATTAATAGGACGTGGACTTCATTCAATATTGTTATGGTTTTGTAATAAATGGATTCCTAATTTTATATTTAGTAAATCTTCTTTTAAGGAGTTGTTCGGTTTTGGGT
>NZ_JBGCCX010000051.1:0-18121 GCF_045105015.1 Psychroserpens sp. | reverse complement strand
AGATTACTATTCAAAATACAATGCTAATATTCATAGAGGTGTACATACATTAAGTCAAGAAGCAACGGATTTATACGAACAAGCACGTATAAAAATTCAAAAACATTTTAATGCGAAACAGAGTTATGAAATTATCATGACTGCTGGTACAACACATAGTATTAATCTGGTAGCTAATGGATTTTCATCTTTATTAGAAAAAGGAGACGAAATTATAGTCTCAGCATTAGAGCATCACAGTAATATTGTGCCTTGGCAAATGTTGTGTGAGCGTACAGGAGCTGTTTTGAAAGTTATTCCTATGAATGAAGAGGGTGAACTTATTATGAGTTCCTACGAAGCCCTGCTTTCAGAAAAAACCAAGCTTGTTTTTGTCAATCATATCTCAAATGCCTTAGGAACTATAAATCCTATTAAACTAATGATTGATAAAGCGCATCAATTTGGTGCTGCTGTTTTAATAGATGGTGCTCAGGCTTGTCCGCATTTAATTCCAGATGTACAGGCTCTAAATGTAGATTTTTACGTAACATCTGCTCATAAAATTTGCGGTCCAACAGGTGTAGGAATGCTTTACGGAAAAGAAGAATGGCTAAATAAATTACCACCTTACCAAGGTGGAGGCGAAATGATTTCAGAAGTTACTTTTGAAAAAACCACCTATGCCGATTTGCCTCATAAATTTGAAGCAGGAACACCAAATATTTGTGGAGGAATAGCATTCGGAGCCGCATTAGACTATATGAATACTATAGGCTTTGATAATATTTCGGCTCATGAAAAAGTACTTTTAGATTATGGAACTCAGCAACTTTTAGAGATAGAAGGTTTGAAAATATATGGTCCTACTACAAATAAAACCTCAGTGATTTCTTTTAATATTGAAGGGATTCATCCTTATGATATAGGAACAATTCTAGATAAAATGGGAATTGCAGTTCGAACAGGACACCATTGTGCGCAACCTATTATGGATTTCTATAAAATCCCAGGAACTGTGCGTGCATCCTTTGCATTTTACAATACCAAAGCCGAAATTGATGCTTTAGTAACAGGTGTGAAAAAAGCAAAAATGATGCTTTCTTAAAGTTTGGCTTCTTTTTTGTAATATTATGTTTAAACTATAAAAATTAAAGCCATGAAACATCTAATAATATTAATAAGCGTAATGATATTGAAGTCTTGTGGAAGTTCACAGGATGTCGCAAGTATAGCAAATGAATCAGAGATGAATAAAGAGGAAACGATTTCAGGAACCTATATTTTAGATGAATTAGGTAAGATTAAAGTGACTAAAGAGCTCACGTTGAAATTTGATGCTAAAACAAATGTAGTATCTGGTTTTTCTGGTTGTAATCATTTCTCAGGAAACTATTCAATTGATGGAAATTCAATTTCTTTTTCTGAAAGAAGAACAACTATGATGATGTGTGAAGGTGAAGCGAATCAATTAGAACAAAAAATGTTTGATATGTTAGCGAAAGCCAATTCGTTTGAATTATCAAATGGTCAATTAAAACTAAAAAATGATGACAGTGTTTTAAGTGTTGCTAATGAAACAATTGTGGCAGAATCTAGACAATCTGGTACAAATATTAATGTGACTTATAAAGCAACAACTAGAGGTTTTTTTGAAATGATATGGGTTGAAAACAATGTGTTGAAATATACAAATGATAGAAATTTAAAAGATATTAGTAGACATGAATTATCTGAAGCTCAATTTTCTGAGGTTATGACGCTTTATCAGAATTTAGATCTTGAATCATTACCATCACTAGAGCCACCTTCAAAAACATTTCAATATGATGCTGCAGCTTTTGCTACACTTGAGGTGAATGAAGGAGAGAAGACCTATAAAACTAACGGATTTGATCATGGTAATCCGCCTAAACAAATTGCTTTATTTGTTGAAAAAATATTATCCATCAAGGAAAAAGTGGGTAAACAATAGAGATGTTGTATTTTTGTAATCTAATAATTTTGAATGCTTAATTTGGAAATAAAAATGACAATTGCAGAGATAAAAAATGATATTATTGAAGAGTTTGCCATGTTTGAAGATTGGGAAGAGCGTTACCAATATATGATTGATCTTGGAAAAACTTTACCATTAATTGAAGCACAATATAAAACGGAAGACAACATCATAAAAGGTTGTCAAAGCAAAGTCTGGGTTCATGCAGATATGGCAAACGATAAAGTGAATTTTACTGCAGATAGCGATGCTATTATTACCAAAGGCATTATTGCTATTTTAATTAGGGTGTTTTCAAATCAGCATCCAAAAGATATTATTGAAGCAGATACCGATTTTATAGATCAAATAGGATTAAAAGAACACTTATCACCAACTAGAGCAAATGGTTTAGTGAGTATGATAAAGCAGTTAAAAATGTATGCAATTGCATACCAAACACAATTAAATTAATATGGAAACGACTATAGATACAAACCTATTAGGTGAAAAAATTGTAAGAGTCTTAAAAACAATTTTTGATCCAGAAATTCCTGTTGATATTTACGAGTTAGGACTTATTTATGACGTGTTTGTGAACGAAGATTATGAGGTTAAAATTTTAATGACCTTAACCACACCAAACTGTCCTGTAGCTGAGACTTTACCTTTAGAAGTTGAAGAAAAAGTAAAATCTTTAAATGATGTTAAAACTGCTGAAGTTGAGATTACTTTCGATCCACCTTGGAATCAAGATTTAATGAGTGAAGAAGCAAAGCTTGAATTAGGAATGCTTTAGCCGATAATAATATGGCAGACGACATCATTAATAGAGTTGCTCAAAGTCAACTTGTGGTCATAGATTTAGAAGATTTCTACCCTCAAGGTAAACGGGTTCAATTTGATATTAAAGATTGGCTTTATGAAGGGTTTGTTCTTCGTGAAAAAGAGTTTAGGCAACAGGTTAAAAATCATGATTGGTCACAATATCAAAATCAATATGTTGCCCTCATGTGTTCTACAGATGCCATTATTCCTGCTTGGGCATATATATTAATAACAATAGAATTGGCCTCTTACTCTAAAAAAACAATTATTGGTGATTTAAATATTCTAGAAACTTCTATATATCAAGATATTGTTAGTGATTTAGATCTAGGTTTGTATCAAGATAAACCTATTATCATTAAAGGTTGTTCTCATAAGCCAGTACCCGATAATGCGTATGTTTTACTTTCGGAAGTATTACAACCAGTAGCTAAATCTATTATGTATGGCGAAGCATGTTCTTCTGTTCCGCTTTTTAAAAAGAAAAAAAAATTCTGAATTTCTAGTGACTCATTTCTAAAAAATGTGTCTTAAAAATCAAATAGTGACATACTATTTTATTTAATTTGTTGGTGTTCAATTTACTAATGAATTATATTTGCATTTTAATAATCAATTTTAAAACTTAAAAAATGACTAAAAAATTACTTTTAACGACTGTATTAATGCTATCAATGGCATTGAGCTTTTCTCAAACAAAAGAAGAATTACAAGCTCAAAAGTCTGAAAAACAAGCTGAAGCAGATGCAGCTCAAGCTGAAGCAGATGCTTTACAAGCTCAAATAGATGCTTTACCCGGTTGGAGAATAGGTGCATTTGGTACAATTGGTGGAAGTTTATCTAACTTCAATAATTGGTACTCTCAAGGGACTCCTAATAACACTTCAGGAAACATTGGGATTACAGTTAATGGTTATGCAAACTTAATCGAAGAAAAATTCTTCTGGAGAAATGCATTAACAGCTAATTTAAATTGGGTAAAATTAGATAATAGAGATACAGATTTAGATGATGACGATTTCAATCCAACAACAGATGTCTTTAATATTTCATCATTATACGGTAGAAATTTAAGCAAAAAGTTAGCAGTTTCTGCGTTAATGGAATATAGAACTACGTTACTAGATAACTTTAACGATCCTGGATACCTTGATGTTGGTGTAGGTTTTACTTGGTTACCAATTGATAATTTAATCGTAGTGGTACACCCATTAAACTACAACTTTGTTTTTGCTGATAATGACAATGTTTTCGAATCATCTTTAGGTGCTAAAATAGTAGCAGATTATACAAGACAAATCGGAGCTGTAAACTTTAAATCTAATTTATCAGCATTCCAAAGTTATAAAAGTGGAGACCTTTCTAACTGGACGTGGACAAACTCTTTTGGGTACACATTATGGAAAATGATTGGTGTTGGTTTTGATTTCGGATTAAGAAGTAACAAACAAGAAGCACTTAATTATGCATTAGGTACTTTTGATGGTATGGGAGATACTCCAGACTTTGGTAATGTAGATAATGATTTACAAACGTTTTGGACTCTTGGTTTGAGCTATAAGTTCTAATTAATTCAACCAAAAAAACACAAGCCTTTTGTAAAATACAAAAGGCTTTTTTTATTTGTACACTATAAACTAGCAAAATTTAAATCATTAAACAATTGAATACTTCTCTTTCGATTTTAATTTATCAGTCTGAAAAATCTATAAAACAAGTTTACCCAATTGAAAATGACTAATTTTTTTAAAATATTATAATTTACTTAACTAAGTCATATACCACACATTATTTATATTCGCATTTGTACAGAATCAGATTACTAGTCATTTAACCTTCTCCATAAAACAAATAATGAATCAAACTATACTAGACTTTGTAATGATTGCAAGTGTTATTATAGGATATTTTGTAAGTATCTCACTAATTACGACATCTTTTTATAAGAGTCGTGCCAATTACTATCTCGCGCTATCGTTATTCTCTATTGCTAATTTAACTTTAATAGAATGGTTTAGCATAAACATGTCTAATACTATTGTACAAGTTTTCAATCTTTTTAGATTTGATTTTCTATTTGCAGCTACTTTAGTCACTTATTTTTTAATTCAAATTAACCATGCATTCCTAAAAAGACGATGGTTTAAATGGATATATCTACCTTTCTTTGGATCTGTTGTCCTTGAAATTTCTTTGTTTTTGTTGGATCTCTATGGTTCAATTTACGATGTTATTATATATCTTATTAAAGATTTTACATCTATTGGCTTTAACATTGTTTTGATTATTTTGGGAAGGAAACTCATACATAATTCTACTTCCATATCAGGAAATAAAAAACATTGGTTGCTTCGATTAAACCTTTTTATTATTGGTCTTATTCTAATTTGGATAATTAATAGGTTAGAAGTTTACATATTCAATTCTACATACACAGCATATTTACTATGGGTACTAATGTCTTTATTTTTATGGTGGGTATTATATTATGGAGTATTTAGATTGCAAATGATAGATCAAAAAGAGGAAATCCATGACTATTTAGTTTCAAAAAAGATAGCTAGCACTCCGATAAAAAAGAAAATAAAAAGCTCTACAACGTCTAAAATAATTACTCAACTTTATAAGTTAATGGAAGATGAAGAAATATATAAAAATCCTCTATTAAGTAGATTTGATTTAGCAACCCGATTAGGGACGAGTGAAGGATATTTATCTCAAATTATAAATCAGGAAATTAATAAAAGTGTTATCCAATTTGTAAATGAATACCGAATCGAATGTGCCAAAAAATTATTGCAAGATTCTGTATTTAATAAATATTCAATTGAAGCCATAGGTATGGAAGCCGGCTTTAAATCTAAGAGTGCTTTTTATAATGCTTTTAATATGAGCTTGAATATGTCACCTGGAGTCTATAGAAAGCTTCAAAAAAAGTCCTAATTTGTATGATTCAATTGTTTTAGTACGTCTTCAATATAAAATTCACATTTTATTTTTTTGATGGTTATACTTTTAAACTAAGTAAATCAAAAAATATAAATTATGAAAAAAATCTATGCCCTTCTTGTATTATCAATCTTCATTAGTAACTGTTTTGCTCAGCAGGATAAAAAAAATGAATTAGAAACTTATTCTGAAGAAACTCTATCAGAAATAAATGCGATTGAAAATGGGTTACTAAAAAGTCTTCAAATAAAAGGGAGCCCTATTCAAACATTCAATATCCTACAAAGAATGGACTTCTACAAAGTTCCTGGAGTTAGTATTGCTATTGTAGAAAACGGAAAGATAAAATGGGCGAAAGGATACGGTTATGCGAATACAGAAACAGGAACAAAAGTTGACGAAAACACACTTTTTCAGGCAGGTTCTATAAGTAAACCTATTGCTGCCTTATCCGTATTAAAACTATTTGAAAAGAATCGCTTGGAATTAAATAAAGACGTAAATTTTTATTTAAAAGGCTGGAAGGTTCCTAAAAACAACTTAACAAAAACTAAAAAAGTAACACTTGAAAAATTATTAAGTCATACAGCAGGTGTAACAGTTCATGGCTTTCCTGGGTATAATCAAACTGAGGAGTTACCTGAAATTATTGACATTTTGAATGGTGAAGGAAAAACAGAAAAAATAGCAGTGAATACTAAACCCGGACTAATATGGAGATATTCAGGAGGAGGATATACAATAATGGAGAAAGTAGTTGAAGATGTGAGTGGATTACCATTTGACGAGTATATGACTAAAAATATACTGCTTCCAATTGGAATGAAAAACAGTACCTATCTACAACCAATACCTAAAAATTTGCAAAATAATATTAGTGCCGCTTACGATGAAAATGGTAAATTAATTGAAGGCTTATGGAACAATTACCCTGAACAAGCAGCAGCAGGTTTATGGACTACAGCTTCAGATTTAGCTTTATATTGTATAGAAATACAAGACATAATACAAGGTAAGAAAGATGGAATTTTAACTAGGAAAACTATTGAAAAAATGCTCACCAAGCATAAAAATGATTGGGGACTAGGCCCTTCTTTACAAAACCATAAAGAGTCTTTAATTTTTGGGCATGAAGGTAAAAATGCAGGTTTTACAAATAATATGAGGGCATATGCTTATGAAGGTAAAGCTTTTATAATTATGACAAATGCTGATAATGGTGGTGAGTTATTATTAGAAATTGAAAATGCGATATATAAACACTGTAATTGGTCAATAAACCAAACTGAAACTATAGAAATCATTAAATTATCAGACACAAATTTAAAAAAGTACACAGGAAAGTATGAATTTAAAGAAGAAGGATTAATTATAGAAGTTCAATTTAAAGAAAACCATCTTTTTATAGATAATACTCCTATTGGTGATTTAAATCTTCTTCCAATCACAAACACTAAGTTCATAGATATTGAAAGTGCTACTGTAATTGAATTTTTAGTTGATAATAAAGTAAAAGGATTTATTGTTGATAATAACTTTAAATTAGTAAAAATTCAATAACACTCCCTAAGTAATATAAGTCAGCATGATACTCTTAAAAACTTATTCGAAAATAGATTAAACCTTACTTTTAAGTTTACAACAAGAAAAAATAGCATTATAAATCTGGTAATCAATAAAAGCACTATTCAATTTAAAAAATCTAAGCTGGTTTCAAATCTAAACGTACTTTTTTAATCATTTAATATAACTCCAAGCACTAAAGAAGCTTCAAAAACCGTCCTAATTCGTCTAATCTTAATCTTTTGGTACTTCTTCAATACTAAAATCTCATTTTTATTTTTTTGACAACTATACTTTCGCATTTAGAAATCAAAAAACATAAATCAATGAAAAAAGTAACCTTAAAAATGACAAAACTAAATCGCTTATATTTTATTTACAATGCTATTCTAGTAATATTGTTCTCAATTGCTACATTCTCATGTTCTAATGATGACGATGGTCCACCTCGTGTAGTTATTAAAGAAATTTCGCAAGAGATAAAAGATCTAATATATTTCAGTGGAGATGAAAAAGCGCCTACAGTTGTAATAACAGTATCAGGAGGTCCTAGTACTGAACTCGCTAGAGATTTAGTGGATTATTTCCCCATAATTTTTAATACTACAGATGTCTTAAATATAACTGTACATCAATCACAAACGTTAAACCCTAACATACTAGAGGGTAATGAAATTACATTGGATCAAGCTGTTAATTTCAATGCCGAAAGTGTAGAAACACTATATCAGGTTATTGAGTATTTTAAAGATGAAGGCAGAACGATTTATATAGCAGGAATTTCATATGGCGCATTTATAACACAAGAACTTATTGCAGAAAAAGGAATAGGTGTAGCTGATAAATATCTAATGATGACTAGTAGATTGGATATTAATGATGTTTTTTGGCAAGCATTAGCTGAAGGAAAACCAGCAGAATTTGAAAATGGTGTGATGCCAATAGTTGGAACAGAACCATTTGATAATATATTTAATAGAAATGAAGCTAGATTGTTTGCTGGATTAGTAATGAATAGATACACACAAGATTTTAATACTATTGAGAGCTTATCCAACGTAACATACATTTATGGAGAAACAGATGAGGCTGTTGGTAGTCTTACAGCCGAAGAAGTCGCGTTTTTGCAGTCTAAAAATGCGAATATAATTTCTGGAAGTGGCGGACATGACGATATTTTTGATAACTATATAGTACAAGGTTTTAGTGAAGCATTTGGAATAGAGTAAATACAATAAATAATGATTTAAGAAGATGAAAAAATATAGTATTATTTTTCTACTCATATGCGTAGTAAATTTTCAAGCTCAAAGCCAAACTAATGACTCTATTTGCTTCAATAGAACAGAATTCAAAATAGGATATTCTGGCACTATTCTTTGGAGTAACGGTATTACCATTGGAGCTGAATATCTCTGGAAAGAATTTGAAAAAACTAAAGAAAGAAGAAATACACAACGTACCAATACACATCAATTTCTGTTTAATGGAAATCTGGGCTTTACAACTAATTTTGCTACTAAAACAGATACAGGTGGTTTTACAAATTTTGGAATCACATGGAGACGAACCAATAAAAAGGGAAAGCAGTTCAGTATTGATTTAAACCCACTTGGGTATTATCGCTCATTCTTGCCCGAAACTTACGAAGTCAAAGGAGATAAAGTAGATAAAGTATTTCTGCCTGGACGTGGATATTATAGTCCTTCCATTTCTATTGGAATTGGGAAACAGCGCAAAGGGAAAGTGCGCTCAGCAAGCTATTTTAATATCACCTATAGTCCGCGTTTTAATTTCAATGCTGGCACTCTTCCAACATTTTCTTTACAATATGGTTTTCGCTTTAATTTTAAAAATAAAAAACAATGAAACAGGTTAATAAATTATACTTAAAATCAATATTTGCTTTATTAGCATTATGTTTTCTAACTGCTTGCTCTGACGATTTCGAACTTGATAATTTAGATGAAACTATTTATGTTCGACATAAAAATGCAGATATGCCTGCGTATATAAGAGGCAATGGTAGTGAAAAAGTATTCTTAATTACATTGCATGGTGGTCCTGGTGGTACAGGGTTAGATTTTATAGGAAAAGCGTTTAGTGATATAGAAAATCATTACGGTGTTGTATACTTTGATCAACGCGGATCTGGAAATTCACAAGGGCACTATTCTGAAAACGATGTAGACATAGACCTCATGGCAGAAGATGTTTTAGCACTGGTAAAAGTGATGAAACATAAATTTGGTAATGATTCTCGTTTCTTTTTATTAGGAGCTAGTTGGGGAGGGACATTAGGTACAGCCACGTTACTTAAAGACCAGAGCTACTTTAAAGGATGGATAGAAGTAGGTGGCGCAAACAATTATGCTGGATTATATAACTTTAACAAAGAAGCACTGACAATTACAGCAAATGATCAAATTACATTAGGAAATAGCGTTGAATTTTGGGAATCTGCTTTAGAGCTTGTTGCTCAAGTGGATCTAATTCCTAATGTACATGATGGAGACCTACTTAATTTAAAAGGTCTTCAAGGTGAATTAAAGTTAACAGATGATGGTGTTATTGATTCTGTTGAAAATGGAGTAGAAAATGACAATAATTTTTCAATTTATAACTTTTTAACCAAACGTTGGAATACTAATCAAATTGAAGATATACTTTTATATAACAATGGTCAATTACTAAGTATAGATTTTACAAGTCAACTTCCAGAAATAACGATACCATCACTATTCATCTCTGGGCGATACGATTTACGTGTACCTATAGCTTCAGCTCAAGGGGCTTATAACAACATAGGTTCAGAATTCAAAAGCCTGAAAATATTTGAAAGGTCTGGACATTCTCCAAATTTTAGTGAACCTGAACAGTTTGTAACAGAAGTTCTTCAATTTATGGATGAACATAAATAAAGTGTTACAACGAATCTAAACATATTTATCAATAATAAAATGAAAAAAATAAAATTAATAACTATAATAATATTCACTTTTCTAGTAACTAACGTTTTTGCTCAAGTAGCATTAAAGCAACAAGATGTAGTGAACCAAACATTTGAAGTAAAAGTAATTACAAGTGTAGAATCTATTATTCCGAGTGGCATGGGTAGATCACGTTTAATTTCTGCAAATGAAAAAAGAGACCATAAACAATTTACATCTTTTCAAACAAAAGAAGATAATACTAGAAATAAAACTAAAAGAAAAGACATTAGAGTAAAAGATTTTGAGGAAACAAAATTATTAAACTTCTATAATATAGGTGGTATACGATTTCAAAATATTGCAGCAAATGATGCTGTAATTTCCTCAAAATTAACAGCAATGATTTCTGAAGGTTGGGATTTAGAATTCGTAACAAGTGGCGTAGAAAGTGATGCAGGTGCAAAGGACGGAAATGGCATTTTTATAACACGTTATATCTTCAAACGAGAATTGAATTAATATCTGTAAAAACACACAGCTAATAATTAGTAGAACGAAAGATTAGTACTATTTATTCTGACCGCCAAATTTTTAAATGTAAGTTTTTAAAATTGATAAGTAAAAAATACAAAACAAAAATTTGGCACTGTGTTTAACACTAATAAAGAATTTAAAACTCTTAAAAACATTCCATAGTTTCAAAACGTCCTAATTCGAATAATTCTTTTGTTTCAGTACGTCTGCAATCTCAAAATTAACTTTTTGTTTTGTTTTGAAATTTACGTTTGCATCTTTAAATCAAAAAACACAAATCATGAAAAAATTAGTATTAGTAACTGTCATTACAGTTTTAGGATTATCGAATGTCAATGCACAAGACATTAAATTTGGAGCTAAAGCAGGTTTAAACTTTGCTTTTATAACAGGAGATAATTCAGAAGATTTTGATCCCAACACCGATTTCCATTTTGGTCTTCTGGCAGAAATACCAATTTCTGAAAAATTCTCTTTTCAACCAGAGTTAATATATTCTGGACAAGGATATGATACAAACATTGATTCTGAAGGTATTATTGCCCTAAACTATTTGAATATCCCATTAATTTCAAAGTACTATGTTACAAAAAGATGGAGTCTAGAAGCTGGACCTCAAATGGGCTTTCTACTTTCTACAAAAGGAGGTACTGAAGATTACAAAGACCATTTTAAAACAACAGATTTTGGAGTGAGTTTTGGTGTTGGCTATAAACTTGATAACGGACTCAACTTCAGTGCAAGATATAATCTAGGATTATCTAACATTAATAATGTAGATGGAGTTTCAGATAAAAATAGAAATGGCGTCTTTCAGTTATCCATTGGTTATTTCTTTTTCTAAAGCTTTTAATACTCTAAAAGCCCATTTGCATTCACTTGGGCTTTTATTTTTTATTACTTGAACTTTTATTAATCAATCAAAAAATATAAAATCATGAAAAAAGCAAACGCAATTTTATTACTTCTAATGCTATCATTTTCAGCCATGGCTTTTAGTTGTACAAATAATGGTAAACCAAAGACAACTATTAAAACTACTCAAGATTCTTTAAAACAATATGTTGGCGAGTACGTGTATGAAAAAGAAGATTACACAATAAGGATTTACACAAAAGAAAATGATACAAAGCTTTACCTTTCAGTACCTGCACAATCACCGTTTGAATTAGTTGCAAATGGAGAACACCAATTTTCTTTTAAAATTTCAGAAGATTATAAAGTTGAATTTAAGAATCTAGAAAATGGCGTTTTTAAAGAAATATTCGTAACACAACCAGATGTAACTTTTACAGCGTTTAGAAATGAAAATAGGGATGATTTAACCTCTATTGATAAAAAACTTATTGCGAAAAACTTTTCAGGAGTTGTTTTAGTCGCTAAAAATGACAGTATTCTATTTAACAAGGCATATGGGATAAAAAATAGTGAAGAGAACGGATTAAATGATATAAATACCGTTTTTGATATTTGTTCTATTACAAAACAGTTTACTGCTGCTGCAATACTAAAACTGTCCATGCAAGATAAGATTTCTGTTACTGATAATTTATCAAAATACTTCGACGCTGTTCCTAACGATAAAAAAGACATAACCATTTATCAGTTACTCACACATTCTTCTGGGTTAAAAGTTGGGATAGGAGGTGATTATGATGCTATTACGGAAGAAAAGTTTCTAAAGAAAGTATTTAGAAGTAAACTGATAAGTCCGGTTGGTAAAGACTTTAATTATTCCAATATGGGATATAGTCTTCTTGCTTTAATAATTGAAAAAGCTAGCGGAATGGAATATGAGACTTTTTTAAATGAAGCTATTTTCAAACCTTCAAAGATGTACCATACTGGTTATGTAATTCCGCAATGGAAAAATAACGAAGTAGCTAACGGTTTTTTAAATGGTACTGAAGCTAAAAAACCTAATGAAGAGAATTGGAGTAAAAAAGGACCATACCTTAATCTCAAAGGAAATGGAGGTATTTTAACACGAGCGAGTGACTTATTACTATGGAGTCAAGCAATAAGAGACAATACGGTACTTGATGAACAAACAACATCTACATATTTATATCCTCATTTTGAATTTAATGGTATGTATACGCATTATGGATATGGATGGGGAATAGAAAATAATAGTTCAGAAAACAAGCTAGTACTTCACGGTGGAGCGAGTGATCTATTTGCTTCAGACCTATGGATATATCCTAAAAAAGGCATTACAATTGTGGTTCTCAGTAACACAATGGATGAATATGTTTACTCAATAGCCAGTAGAATATCAAATTTTTTACTCGCAAAGTAAAGTATTACTAATAGCTGTGTTTGTAATCAGTGACTAAAATCTATATAAGTGATTGTCAAAATGACTGAACAAAAAGAAATTAAGTAAGTTCGTGTTTAATAAAAAATAAAAACAATACGTGAATTTTAAATCGTGTTAACTTAGCTAAGACAAGGGAAATTTAGTACAAATTATTATCTTAGTTTAATCGTTAAAAATTTGAATTTTAGGACTTATGTTTTTTAGTTTCACAAGAGAGCTATAAACCTGTTAACCTTTACATACAAACCTAATAATATTTATGATTAAAGAACTGTCCGAATCAGAAATATCCAAAATTCCATCCGAATTTTCTTATCTAAAAATAATAATGAATAGCCTGTAACCTCTATTAAAATGGAAATTAAAATTCGAAAATTACGTCCAAATGAATCGAATGCTTATAAAAAATTACGACTTGAATGTTTGAAAAATTATCCTGAATACTTCACAACGAATTATGAGGATGAAAAAGTTAAAGAAAAGCTTTTTTTGCAATCATTTATAGAACATTCTGATAAAAACAGTTTCGTTGTTGGGGCATTTCATGATAATGTTTTAATAGGAATTTCTGCATTTAAAAGACATGAAAACAAGAAAATAAATCATAGTGGAATAATAATCCAAGTTTATGTAAACTCAAACTATCAAGGAAAAAAAATTGGTTCTAATCTTGTTAAAACAACAATAGAAGAGGCATTTAAAATAAATGGAATTGAACAAATAGAAATAGGTGTCGTATCAATAAACGAAAATGCCTATAAGATTTATCAAAAAATAGGGTTTAAAGAATTCGGACTGCAAAAGAACTTTCTCAAAATTAACGATACATACTATAATCATAGAATGATGGTGATTTTTAAAAATGAAATTCACACATAAAAAAGCCTTTTGTATTTTACAAAAGGCTTTTTTTATAAATATATTTAATTATAAATTATTCTTTCTTAGGAGCTTCTTTTCTTGCGACCAAAGCGTCTTTGCTTATTTGTGCTAAGTTAAAGTTTGCATCCATTGCAATAGCTTCATCTAATAAAGTTATGGCTTGATCTATATTGTCGTTTTGATTCATATTAAAAACAATTAACGCTTTTAAATAGGTTAACGCACCTTTCAACGACACTTCATAAGGCTGTTGGGACTCGTAGTACGCTTTTTTCATATCTGGTTTTACATTGGCTAATCCATAATCTACACTGGCTTTAGCTCCTGCGATATCTTGTACAATTGTTTTTAAATCTGCGATTTCATATGCTAAATAAGCATTTGGTGATTTTTTGAATAACTCTTCATAAAATACAAGTGCTCTTTGTGGCTGATTTAAAGCTTTTAATGCTAAAGCTTTTACTTCTGTACTAATATTAGAATCAGTTGGATTATTGTCAATTCCAACAGTATTTAAGGCTTCTAAGTTCCTTCCTTCAGAGACATAGATATATGCTAAAGTGTCTGTTCGTTTTTGACTAGGCTCTAGGATATTAAGATGCGTCATGGCATTGATTACACCTTGTACATCACCTTGAGATTTCATTTGCTCGTAATAACTTTTGAAGTGTTTTAAAAGTTCAGTTTTTGTTTGCGCTGTCAAGCTCATTGAAGCCATTATTACAACTAGGCAAAGTATTTTTTTCATCAGTTTATAAGTATTTGTTTTTTTCTGTTAGATGTAACTCGCTATTAAAATACCTCGATTATTATCAAGAATAATTACGGCTCATTTTATAATCTTATTTATTTTGTGGTTCAAAACTAAAAAAATAAACAAAACAGAATCTTAAAAAGATGCTAATTATTATAGTTTAATTTTAAACTCATAACCCAAAACCTGTGCCAGTTTAGTAGAATCTATAGTTTTTCCTTTACTGACTTGTGATTGATCAAATTCTGGTAAGGTTAAGTTTAGTCTTTTACATACTGATAAATAGTAGGTTTCTTTTGATGGATGAGGTGTGGTTGAAGCATTAAAAGTAGTGTTCCAAATACCGTGTTGTATAATATTTTCAATAATTGAAATACAATCTATTAAATGAATTAAGTTAACAGGAGCTGCAGGATTCTTGATATTTTGTCTGCCTGAAAGATGTTTAGCAGGATGCCTATCCTCTCCAAACAAACCAGAAAAGCGAATTATGGTGGTTTTAAAGTTTAAATTTTTCTGAAAGTTGGCTTCAACCGCTAATAGCTGTTGGGCAGTTTTTGAAACGCTTGAAGTTTCGCTTATTTCTGAAATCACAGGAAATGATTCAGTATCATCGTATACAGAAGTCGAACTCACAAACAACACATTTTTAACAGAAGAATCTTCCACAAACGGAATCAGAAACTGCATTTGCTTAACATAATTAGCTTCAGGGTTTTTTCGTAAACCAGGAGGAATATTTACAATTAAAGTTTCACATTCAGCGAGACAATCTTTAATATCGCCAATAATACCTTCCGAAGATATTTGAATCAAAAATCCTTGAATATTACTAGAGTTCAACACAGAAATTTTTTCAGGACTTGAAGTAGATCCTGAAACTCGGTAGCCTTTTTTAAATAATGATTTTGCCAATGGAAACCCTAACCAACCACAACCAATAACACAAATTTTCCTCTTCAAGTTTTTATAATTTAATGACTTCGAAATTTACAAATTATTAGCTGGAATGTGGCTTTAGCATAATTCACTTATTTTCAGTAACTTTAAGAACAACACAAAAAATATTGGTTATGGGCATTAAAAGTTTTCAAGGCGCTAGAAAGCAACAGCAAAATACGGTTGAGGTTTCAGCATTAAAAGTGAGTGATTATATGTCACGTGAATTAATTTATTTTAAACCTGAACAAACCGTTGAAGAGGTGATACAAACACTTATCAGAAATAAGATTTCGGGTGGTCCAGTTGTCAATAGTAATAATGAGTTGGTTGGTATCATTTCTGAAGGAGATTGTCTTAAAGATATTAGTGAAAGTAGATATTATAATATGCCATTAGAACAACATACTGTTGAAAGTAGAATGGTAAAAGAGGTTGAGACTATTGATGGTAATATGAATATATTTGATGCTGCAAACAAATTTTTGGAGTCTAAAATACGTCGTTTTCCCATTGTTGAAAACGGAAAATTAGTTGGACAAATTAGTCAGAAAGATGTTTTAAAAGCAGCCATCGCATTAAAAGGTCAAAATTGGAAGTAAACTCTTTTTTTGCACAATTTCTCAAATACTCCTGTTTCTCTGTTTTGCTTCAGGTAAATCTGTAATAATAATCTTTTGTTTATCAACACTTTCTAACGTTGCTATTTTTGAATAAGGATATTCTGGAAGAGGTTCGTTAAGCGTTTTCCATTTAGCAATTCCTGCAGCAGTAATGTCTTCACCAATGGCGATTATTCCTTCTTTATATCGCAAACGTTTGTTGAAACCAAAAAAGGTTTCAGGATTAATATTATAGCGTTTTAATACTCTAATAAATTGAGGTGTTGGGTCATTAAATGCTCCAGAAGACTGGTCTTTATCTTTAACTAAATGACAGATGTAATTTTTGGGATGTTCTTGAGGTTTTATGATAACAAAATCTGTCTTAGTTTGAATGAAAAAGTCTTGAAAGCGTTCTTCTTTAATTAGAGTTTTCCAACGCGAACTTTTACCTGAACTTACTTTTTGCTGAATAATGATTTGATAAAACACACATTTCCTTTCAGAATAAGGAGCGATTAAAGGGTCTTGCACATGAAGTGCTTTTCCAGTAACTTTTGATAATTCATTTGTTTTTAAACTTGATGCTGGTTTATGAGGTATTTTAGAGAGTGTTCTAATAATGACGTTTTTAGTACTAAAATAATATGTGCAAAAAATAATAATACCAACAACGGAAATAAAAATGACAATTATAATTGGTTCACTCATCTAGTTAGGTTTATATACTATTAGTATTGAATCTTAATAAATAGTTACAACTAGCTTTCTCGCTTCACAAGTGCATAATAATCTCCTTCAAGTGGTAAATAACCTTGATCATAAACAAAATAGTAAACCGTTCCTGCTTTTGTGGTATAAATACTCGTAAAGTAGTTGAAGTCAAATCCTTTTTCAATTAGCTTAGCTCGAGACACTTTTGTTTTTTGATTCGGATTTAATACTTCAAGAATACGATAGTTTTTTCGAAGCCAATTGTTTGTGTTTCGTATTAGGTTTTTTGTGTCTTTATTAATCGTATTATTATATGAATTTCGACAGGCGTCACTACAGAATTTTTTATCGATTCTACCAACAATTTTATCTCCGCATTCTGGACATTTTTTTTCCATAATTTATTAGTTTTATGTCAATTATAGTGATTGCGATATGATTACGGTATTCGTTTGATTTACCTTATCATACACATCTACTTTATACACTTTTGATTTTAAAAATTCTATAATAGATTTTAACTCATTACTTTTTTCTTTCTCTAGTGAGGCATTAAATAAAATCACACCATTAGAGGATTTCGATGTTATTACATCTTTCCAGAACGGAAGTTCTAAAAACGGTTTTGGAACATGAATATCTATAAATAAATCAATGATGATAAGATCAAATCTTGAGCTGTTTCTTTTTATAAAATTCAGCGCATCTTCACAGATAATTGTGGTGTTAGAATTAGTTTCAAGTTGATATTCTTTTTTAGCAATCTCTATAATAACAGGATCAATATCGATGGCTGTAACTTGTTTTTGATAATTAAAATCTTGTCGAAGTGTTTCAATAACGCTCCCACCACCAAGCCCTAAAAGTAGAATAGAATTGACACGTCTTAGATTAATTTTTTTTAACCCAAACTTTAAAATAGCTTGTAATGAACCATAAGAATAGTTAGCATTTTTAGTGTTAAGATGTTTTTTTCCGTTATGCCAAGTGATTTCTAGAGTATCGCTGTATTCCGATTTTAAGTGTCGAGTGATAGGGATTAAATAACTGAGGTACTTGATCATAGATGCCAAATGTAACACTTTTATTATCCGATTACAAACGACAACAAATATTTACAAACGAATTTAAACATGTAACAAC
>NZ_JBGCCX010000050.1:0-6807 GCF_045105015.1 Psychroserpens sp. | reverse complement strand
TGGTGAGCTTTCTTTATCTCATGAGCCAGTTATTAATGGTGTTTTTATTTTACTATCAAGATTATATAAATACGTTCTTTGATGTTGCTTATAGTTATGTCGAAGAAGAATTATTAGAAACTCAATTATTTACAGCCAATACTGTATTAGTTTATTCTCTACTCTTATTTGTTTCAATTTTTATGTTTTTGAATAAGAATCGTTTGAGGTTTGTGTTTCATACTAATCTTAGATATTTAAGGGTTTTTGTATTGAGTATATTATTTATAATTGGAAATATCATTATTCTAAAAGCTCTTAAAACTGTGATTCCAATTGATGATGGTTTAAGTGTCATTCAATCTTTTAATATGAAACCAGAAATGAATGCGCTCTTGCATGAGTATGGTTTCGGGATTTCTGTAGTTACTGTAGCTGTGTTGGTTCCGTTTTATGAAGAAGTTATTTTCAGAGGTATCATTTTATCATCTACAGAGAAGCACTTAGGATTCAAATGGGCAAATGTTATTCAGGCCTTATTATTCGGATTGGTTCATTACAATCTAGGTCTATTTGTATTCTATTTTATATTTGGTTTGATTACTGGATATGCTGTTAAACGTACAAACGGATTGCTAACAGGTATAGTCTTCCATGCTGTCAACAATTTCTTTGCGTTGCTTTCTATTTATATGCTTACGCGATATTTACCTTCATTTCAATAAAAAAAGCCTTAAAGCGCAACTATCTTTTTCAAAGGTTATTTTGAAACTTAACATGTGTTAGACATGCACATGGTAAGAACTCGAGTCGTTCCCAACTAACAGAAGTAGGGCTCAAACTGATAGTTTTGCTTTAAGGCTCTGTACAATTATTACATTAAGATAGGACATACTTTCAGTGATACATATTCAAATTGAGTTAAACCTAATTTTGATTGAGTCAACTCCAATTATTAATTAGTAAAGTCTATTTTAACTTAAAATGGAAGTGCTTTTTTTAATCGTGCAACTCATAGATGATTTTTACACTTCTATTTTTTTTATCAATTTTTTTATGCTTTCTGTCGATAAAATAGCTTGATTGTAAGAGTGTTGCGTATGTTTACAGTATCAAAATAATGTGCTATTAATCATTAAACATATTAGATAATCCCTCAAATGTTAATGATGATTTTTTAGAGTTAAATTAGTTTTAATTAGTTGTTAGTTATTAAAGTCCTTTTGAAGAAAAGGACTTTTTTATTTTAAAAACTTTGATGTTAACTCTGGAGTTGGAATCATACAAGCATCTTTTTTTCCGTACCACTTGTATCTATTCCTTGCCACAAAATCATAAACCCAATTTCTTAAAAACGTAGGAACGATAAAAAAAACAGACATTAGGTGTCTTGGAAACCCTAAACGTTTAGCAATATGCAAAGCTGCAGTAGATTTTATAGATAATCCCTTTTCTTCAGAATACAATAGAATTGAATCTGTCTTAGACGTATCTAAGCTAAATTTAGAAATGATTTGTTTACCAGCTTCACTTTGCAAAGGCGCAAACATGAATTGATTCTTTTTATCATGTTTAATCACGTATAAAACTGAAGTATTACAAAGATTGCATACGCCATCAAAAAGAATAAGTTGTTTATGTTTAGGTAAATCTTGAATCACAATGCAAAAATACGTGATAGATTTTATAACGTATTTAAAAATTGCGTTAAATCGTCTTCTTTATCAAGTTGTAATTTTTTCTTAAGCCTATATTTAGACTTTAAAACACTATCAGGCAAAACATTGAGCATGGTAGCTATTTCTTTTGTAGATAAGTTCATTCTTAAAAAAGACGCTAATCGAATCTCTTTTTCTGTGATATCCTTGGAAATAGCTCTAATTTTATGATCAAAATTATTATGTACTTCAGTGAAGTATGATTTAAATACCTCCCAATCTTTATCTTCAGCACTTTCTTTTTTTAACAGCATCACTAAACGTCTGAATTCAACTTTAAATAGTTCAGGAGATTTTTTTATTTTTTCTAAATTCTCTTTTAGTTCTTGAATAAATGTACTTTTCTGAACAAGATGCAAAGTCTGAGAAGCCAATTCTTTCTTTTTAAAGGCGATTTCTTGTTTGTAAATTTTCTCTTGTTTTTCGCGTTCTATTTTGTTCTTTTTGATGCGCTGTTTAAATCCGAAATAGAATAGGCCAGCGATTGCTATAAACGAGAACATTCCAATTCCATATAAGGTTTTTTGAGTTTTGCTTAATGAAACATCTTTTTCCAATAATACAATCTGAGCTTCTTTTTTTTCGGTTTCATGTCGCTCACGCATATTGGTAATTTCTTTTTCTTTTTCTATGGTAAAAATGGAATCCTTAGTTGAGATGTATTCTTTATAAACATAAACTGCGTCTGAAGCCTTATTGTTTAAAGTTAAAACTTCAGCATGCAATTTTAATGTATTTAAATACGCATCTGAAACACCACGTTCTTTTTCATCTTCATAAACAATTAATGTTTGTGGTAATGCCAACTGGTGTTGATTAGTTTTTAAATAAGCTTGAGCTAAAAATTTTCTATTCAGGTTTTCTAAAATTTTGTTATCCACTCGTATAGATTCCTTGAGACAGTCTTCGAACACCCTGATTGAAGTTTCAAAATCTCCATTTTGAAAATGAGCTCTAGCTAAATGCGTTCGACTGTAAAGAACACTACTGGGTTCACTTTCTTGAAATATATCAATAGCAATTGGAAGTTTTTCAAGAGATAATTTATGTTTTCCTATATCATTAGCAACAATAGATAAATTAACCAAACTTGCGGCATACATCCTTTCATCATCAGCTTTTAGAAATCCTTTAGCGGCTTCTTCATAATTAGAAATGGCTAACTCATCATCTTTATTAGAACTATAGGCGTTTGCAAGTGTGAAAAGCAAACCACTTTCTCGATGAATATCGTTACTTGCTTTAACGAAAACGCGCGTATCTAGTAACATTTCAATTGATTTTTTAACATTACCCAATCTTTTATAAGAACTAGCTAGTCGAATCCTACTAATAGCAATTTCACTGCTATCATTTGCGTATTCTGCCCAATAAATTGCAGTTTCATAAATTGGAATCAGACTATCTATTTTACCTGTCCTCGAAAAGGCATAACCTAGTTCTCTTAATAATCTATTCGTTACTAACGGATGATTTTTACCATTTAATTTAAGTCCGCGTTTAGCATAATCGATATGGTCTTCACTACTTCCTGCGAAATCCAAAGCATTGCATATTTCAAAATAAGTTTGGGCTAGAATAGAATCGTTTTGAATTTCCTTAGAGATATTTAATGCTTTTTCAAAAAATGAGTTACAATCAGTTTGTTGCTCTTTTAAACATGTGAATCCATTATCTATTAATGCTCTTTGCTCATTTGGTAACGTGTAAATCGGATCTTGAGCATGTAAGGAAACATTTGTAAAGGCAATACAAAAAATAACAATCAAATGATGTTTCATAATGTTGAATTTATAGTTACTAAGATAATTAATTATGAGTATAAATAATATGATGAGTCTAGGCTCCAATTTGCTGAGTCTAGAGTTTGTCCATGAAATAACCATCACAAAAAACACATAAAACACTGATTATAAATTAATTAAAATCATTATTTTGAATTTATAGCACATATGAATATATGCAATTTATGGTGTCTTGTCCATACTTTGTCCATGTCAAAAAATAGTTTTTTTAGTAGGTCAACTCTACATTTGATTCGTCATTTCTAAATGATGACATAAATATTTTGTGGTGTCTTGCGCTGGATTGGCTGCAGACTTTTCCAGTTGTAAGTCGCTACAAAAATTAAAACCACAAAATTTTTATAATAATGAAAACACAATTTATTTATCAATTATGCTTTGTCATCTGCTTTGCACTTTTAGTGTCGTGTAGTTCGGAAGATGATGGCAATTCAAACGACCCTTCAGACAATTTAATTACAATTAACATTGCTGAATATCCTTCAAGTGGTGATTTAATAACTACGATAAATTCTGGTTTAGAAGGAAATCTTAATTATTCAATAACATTTGAGACATCCTCTCAAGCTGCTATTTTAAATGGAAATGAATTACGAGTAGGAGATTGGTTGGCTTTCGACTATGAAACCAACGAAAATCTATTCGTAACTGTTGACGTCAGTAATGGTGAATCATTTGAAACAATTGAGTATAAGCTTGATATTACAGATGTTGATGATATCTGGGCATTTTTAAATGGAAATACGAGAACTGCTTATGAAGATGCTTCACCAGGTGAATGGGTTTGGATTACTGAAAACGATTACAATAATCTGTTTAATTATCTGGCAGAAACATCTAAAAGTGGTGCTTCAGATAATCAATTATTTAATAATAATTCTGTACAACAGGTGCAAGGCGGTAAGACTTTTGCTAATACCAATCAAAATAGCATGCCAGAAGATCATTACTTCTTTGCATTTAAATATTATTCTTGGTCTAGCAATGCCACAAGTAATCGTGTTAAATTATCAGAAACATCGACAGAATCTTCATTTTCAAGTATTGGTGAAATATTGCCTGAGCACGATGATGGTTTTAATCATTTTGTTTTAAAAGGCGTAAACACAAAAACTATGTCTGAAGCCTACTTAGGGTTATATGTATCATTAAAAATTGGGGCTAAAGATGATAACGCTAGTAGCTATAATCATGGCGAAGGAAACACCGCTACTTTAGATGATAATGTTTTGGGTAAGGTATTACTTCAACAGGGCTTGAGTACCTCTTTAAAGCAATGGGATTAATTATTTTCAATTAAACAATAAAATCATGAAAACAATAAAACAATATACAGTAAAATTTAATTTAAAATTCTGCCTTTTATTTGCCTTTGCATTGGTTGCATTAAATTGTAGCAAACCAGACGAGGAAGACACAGAAGACGAGAACCCATTTGCTGCCAGTATAAACGAATATTTGCTAGGACTTGGTTATGATGGAAATATACTTTTAGATGTTAAAGATACAGGAGGATTGCCAAGTTCAAGGGATCCAATTTCAGAAACAAACGAATTTTCAGATCCGGTAAATGGTCAAACCTCTTATTGTGGTATCGTAAATTACTCATTAGATTCAAACTTTGATGATGTTGCCATTTTAAGGCCAAATATTGATGCCATCTATCCTGGAGCTTTAGTTTCTGCAAACAACAACATGTTAGAGGGTGTTCCAGATCCATTATCTATAGAAAAAGGTGCATACAATCTTAGAATAAATTTGCCAGGAATTGGACAAAATGGTGTATTAAACATTCAAAACCCTTCTAAATCTGTTGTTGATACAAAAATTGATAACGCCTTACAATGGTGGTATGTCAACGCAGGAGATAATGAAGTCCCTGCAAATTCGGTTTACAGTTCTGCAAACTTATATTCTTCGATGCAATTAAGTAGAGATATTGGTTTAAATTTATCTTGGGCTGATAATAACGTTGCAGCACAGTTGGATTTTACTAGTAATACAGAGCGAAGAGTAGCTACCATGTCATTTAAGCAGGTTTTCTTTTCGGTAACCATGGATACACCTGCATCACCTGCAGCTATGTTAGGAAACAATTTAACCTTAGACGATGTGAGAGCTAGAATTACTGATGCTGTACCAGCAGCTTATGTAAGTTCTGTTTCGTATGGAAAAATATTAGTCTTGAGAATGGAAACTGAATACTCTGAAGAAACATCAGACATTGATCTTAGTGCAGTACTAGATTACAGTGTCAATGTAAATGCCACGTATGATGAAGAAAAGGAATCTGTTATTGCATCCTCAACATTTAAATTATTATCTATAGGAGGAAATGCCGAAGTAGGTGTTAGTCCAATTAGTAGTTCAGATTTCACTTCTGGTCCTGGAGGATTTATTGACGCAATCACTGGATCTAATGCTTTATGGAGTGCAAATAATCCTGGAGTTCCAAATGCATATACTATGCGATTTTTACGAGATAAAAAAAAAAAAAAAATGGGATATAATACAACCTATACAGTTGAACAATGTGATCCGAGTGTGAACTTTGTACATGAAGATGTCAATGTTACCAATAATTCATATCATGATACACGCTTTTACTTTAAATATAAACCATCAGGAGGAAATTTTTATTTGATTGGTCCTAAATATGAATTAAACCAAGGTTCTTCCACTACAAAATCGCCACCAAATGGTGCTTATGACGTAGAAATTGTTTTCGAAAGTCAGATTGGTTGGTTTGGTGATTGGGAAGAAATAGGAGACTGCGATATAGGACATGTTACATATGAACGCTCATACCAATTTACTGGAGGAGATATTAATGATCATGGTTCTGTACCTGGTTGTGGTACAGATTAAAATCATTTTTTAGCCTCAACCAATTCTAACAAATCTAAATTAACATTAGTTGTGAAAATGCCATAGTTTACTATGGCTTTTCCTTTTTCGATAGTGTCAATAGAACCAATAGCTTTACCATCAAACATGCGTACGCGATCACCAACTTTTAAAATTGGTTTAGGTTTTTCAATAGGCTTTGCTTTTGCTTTTTCAGACTTTTTCTTTTGTCTAATGACAGCAACTTTCTTTTCAGCTTCTTGTTTGACTTGAGTTTCTTTTGCTTTTTCTACACGTTTTTGTTTTGCAGATACTTTTTTGCGTTTAGAATTTTCGATCTGAACCATTTTAAATAATTCAGCCATTAATTCACGTTTTTTCTGATTGTCAAAATACTTTTCAGAAATATCATTAAATTTTTGTCCGAGATAAATCAGTCTCTGATTACTGTCATATAA
>NZ_JBGCCX010000049.1:0-13028 GCF_045105015.1 Psychroserpens sp. | reverse complement strand
TTAAGGTTTGATACGTGTACGAAAATGTCTTTTCCTGTTTCGTCGTTGGTAATGAATCCAAATCCTTTTGAATCATTGAAAAATTTAACTGTTCCAGTCATTGTAATAAAAATATATAATTAATTTAAGTTGCAAATGTACATCAATAAATCTTGACATGTGTTAATTAATTGTAATTTTTTAATTAATTGACTATCAATGGGTTTAGTTTTTCTGATTTTCTCGCATCTTATCTAGGTTCTCTTTGCTTAGCATATAATCCTTGACATCTCTATCTTTCCAGCGATAATAAGAAAATAAAGGAATAACTATTAAAAAAAGGCCTAAAACACCAAAACCAATGAGTTTTTGAGCATAATCGACATCCAATAAAAATCCACAAATAATACTCCCAAGGGAAGCTAAAAAAGCAATTAGGATAATATATTTCATAAGGTATATTTCTTTATTTCTACGTCGTAAAATTAATCAATTCACGTCTGTAAGCTGTTAGAAGTTTAGATTTTGATATAAAACCATAATACTTTCCCGCTTTAATTACTGGTAGATTCCATGCTCCAGTATCTTGAAATTTTTTCATGACAACTTTCATCGAATCTGTTTCATAATGAATATGTTCTGGTGGATTATGCATAAAGGTTTCAACTGTAGTTGATTTGTAAAGTGTTTGATCAAACATCACATCTCTAATATTGTCTAGTAATATAATTCCAACCATTTGTTGGTGTTCATTCACAACAGGAAATAAATTTCGACTTGACTTCGCAACACCTTGATGCAGCATATCACCTAGATTCATTTCAGGATATAGAACAGTAAAGTCTTGCTCTATAACACTATCTAATCGCATTAAAGTTAAAACTGATTGGTCTTTATTATGAGTTAAAAGCGCACCTTTTTCAGCGAGTTCTTTTGTGTAAATTGTATAATCAATAGCATTTTTGGTAATAATAAATGACATAGAAACGGTTATCATTAAAGGCACAAATAATTGATAACCTCCTGTGATTTCAGCAATTAAGAAAATAGCTGTAAGAGGCGCATGCAAAACTCCAGCAATCAATCCTGCCATACCAATAAGGGTAAAATTTGATTCTGAAACTTGAAAACCTAAGCCAATATTATTGATAACTTTGGCTACAACATTTCCTAGAG
This sequence comes from Psychroserpens sp., assembly GCF_045105015.1. Lineage (GTDB taxonomy): Bacteria > Bacteroidota > Bacteroidia > Flavobacteriales > Flavobacteriaceae > Psychroserpens. Next base: position 11,873 of record NZ_JBGCCX010000049.1, on the reverse strand, counting down.
CACTACCCATAACCATTGTAGGAATAATGATTCCTCCTGCTCCACCTGCTGCAAAAGTTGTTGACATAGCTACAGCTTTAAATATTGTAATTCCGACGAGTAAACCAATAACAATCCAAATATTATCTAAGTGATTATCAAATGGTGTTTCTCCCAAAGCGTGTAAATGATTTCCATCTAATAAATCGTTTATAAAACCAAATCCTTCACCATATAATGGAGGAATAAAATACAACATCACACCAATAGCTAAACCACCAACAATAAGTTTCTGACCGTTAGTTTTAAAGCGTTCAAAAAACTTGTAAACCGAAAAATATATCTTGGAAAAATATATCGATGCGATTCCAGTACCAACACCTAATATGATAAAAAACAAAGTGTCTCTCAATGCAAAAGGCGTTGACACATTGAAATTCAGAAGCACACTATTTCCGACAAAAAAATAAGAAGTTAACACTGAAGACACAGATGCTATTAATAATGGTAATAGCGATGCAAATGTTAAGTCTAGACTGAACACTTCAATTGCAAAAATAATAGCGGCAATTGGCGACTGAAAAATAGAGGCTATAGCTCCAGCTGCTGCACAACCGATTAATAAGGTTCTTGTTTTTCTATCAACATGAAACAGCTGACTTAAATTTGAACTCACTGCAGAAGCTGATGCAATAGCTGGCCCAAGTAATCCAACAGAGCCTCCAAAACCAGCTGTTATAGGTGCAGTAATTAATGGTAAATAAATTTTGCTTCGCTTAAGCAAACCGTTCTTTTTAGAAAGTGAGAATAAAATACTAGGTATCGCATGCTCTACTTTCTTTTTAGACACATATTTCACAAACAAATACACAAGCCAAAGTCCGATAACAGGTAACACAAAATAAATTCCATTTTTAGATACAATAGCTAATTGGTCAAGTACCCACTCGATTCCATAGGTAATATTCTTGATAGTTACAGACACCAATCCTGACAATAAGCCAATCAACATTGCCAACAGAAACACAAAATTCTTCTGTGATATGTACTTATATCTCAAAAGCAATAAACGTTTTATGATGTTTTGAATGTACATTAATTTAATTCTTCTTTTAACGCTTGTAAATCTTCTGGATAAATTTGTCTCAAAGTCTCAACATAAGGTCTATTATTATAGTAACCGATTCGGTAATCATTAATCGCTTCTTCGATTTGTGTTTTCGCTTCTTCAGTTTTATTTTGAATTTTGAATATTTGAGATTTATAATATTTAGCATCTGCACTTAAATCTCTTGAATATTGAAGTTGTTTATTAAAATTCAAAAGCGCTTCTTCGTATTGTCCTGTTTCAAAATAAGCAATCCCTCTGTATAAAAACGCAGTAACTTCAACCCAATCTTCGCCAGATTCTTCAATTTCAGTATTGATATACTTATCAAAATAAGCTATCGAATTTTCATAATCTTTCAAGCCTAAATAGCAAATTCCTCTCCAATAGTCTACACTATGTCCTTGAGGTGCATCAATAAAATTTGGTGTTAAGGTATCTGTGGCATCAAAATCAGCAATAGCTTTTTTATAATCTCTATAAAACCATAAATAATTATAGCCTCTATAGCCTTGCCATATAGAAGGAGCACAATTAACAGCTTTATTTATTTGTGGTTTCCATTTATGAGGAAGCCCTCTTTTGAGGTAAGCTACAGACAGTTCTCTTACTGCTTCATCATAAGTAGAATCAATCTCTGTAGCACGTTTTATCCCATTGATACTCATCATTGAACCTTGCGGATAATGAATCGCTCTTTTATATACAGTTTCTGCTCGTTCTCTATCACTATCACAAGACATAATAAAGACCATACAAACCATACTAAGGAATAATTTCAGTAATCTCTCCATGTTCTATTCGGTATGATACGTACATATATGAATCTCTATTCTCTTCCCACAAAAAAGCGGGTTTCCAACCTTTCGCTTCTGAAGTCAATTTAAATAATTGATTCTTTAGGTCTTCATTAAATGTTATAGGCTCTAAATTTAAATTGTTTTCATGAATGACAAATCGACCTACTTCTCCTTCACAATTAACTATAAATCTTATATTCAAATATCCAGAATCTGAATAATTATTATTTATATAAGACAAATTGATATAATTTCTAAATCCATTTTTGCCATTAGGATAAGGCAATTCAGGAGTATTATAATATTGAGCAATATAGTCTTCATTACAAACATTAAAACCTTTGTTTAACAACGCTGTTTCAGGATCAATATAATGTGACGAGTGTTCAAAAGGCTCATGCTTTGGCATTAGGCTGGTGTTAAACATATAATAACCAAATCCTACAAAACACCCTATCGCTATTACCATGATGCCAAGAACGATGCCAATAATTTTTAAAACCTTTTTTGTTCTCACGTATTAAATCTACTAAAAAATCCTGCGTTATGCAGGATTTTGATTTATGATTTTAAGTTAAGTTTTAAACTTAACTCGGTTAGTTGTTCATCATCAATTGGTGCAGGTGCATCAATCATGACGTCTCGTCCATTATTATTTTTTGGAAAGGCAATAAAATCACGAATAGTTTCTTGTCCGCCAAGAATAGCTACTAAGCGATCCAATCCGAAAGCCAAACCTCCATGAGGAGGAGCTCCATACTGAAAAGCATCCATTAAGAATCCAAATTGAGCTTTAGCTTCTTCAGGCGTAAATCCTAAATAATCAAACATTAAAGCTTGTGTTTCTTTATCATGAATACGAATAGAACCACCACCAATTTCATTTCCATTAAGGACTAAATCATAGGCATTTGCTTTTACAGCTCCTGGATCAGTTTTTAATAGTTCAATTTGTCCTGGTTTAGGAGATGTAAATGGATGATGCATTGCATGATAACGTTCTGTGTCTTCATCCCATTCTAATAGTGGAAAATCCATAACCCAAAGTGGCGCAAATTCGTTTGGGTTACGTAAACCTAAACGTTCTGCTAACTCCATACGTAAAGCACTTAATTGTGCTCTAACTTTGGTAGTATCACCTGACAACACACAAATTAAATCACCTGGTTTAGCTCCAGTAACTTCCGCCCATTTAGCTAAATCGACTTGGTCGTAAAATTTATCTACAGAAGATTTGTAGCTTCCATCATCATTACACCTGCAATACACCATTCCTAAAGCACCAACTTGTGGACGCTTTACCCAATCAATAAGCTTATCTATCTCTTTTCTAGTATGTGAATTTCCTCCAGGCACAGCAATACCAACTACTAATTCTGCGGAATTAAACACGTTAAAGTCTTTATGCTTAGCAACACTGTTTAACTCTCCGAATTCCATTCCAAAGCGAATATCTGGTTTGTCATTTCCATACAAACGCATCGCATCATCATAGAGCATTCTTGGGAATTTATCTACTTCAACGTCATTCACTTCTTTTAATAAGTGACGTGTTAAGCCTTCGAATGCATTTAAAATATCTTCTTGCTCAATGAATGCCATTTCACAGTCAATCTGAGTAAACTCAGGTTGTCTATCGGCACGTAAATCTTCATCTCTAAAACACTTTACAATTTGAAAATACTTATCCATTCCACCAACCATAAGCAATTGCTTAAACGTTTGTGGTGACTGAGGAAGCGCATAAAATTGACCTTCATTCATACGAGATGGCACAACAAAATCACGAGCACCTTCTGGTGTAGATTTAATTAAATATGGTGTTTCAACTTCAATGAAACCTTCTTTAGACAAATAATTTCTAACTTCTTGTGTTACTTTATGTCTAAAAATCAAACTATCCTTTACAGGATTACGACGAATATCTAAATAACGATATTTCATACGTAATTCTTCACCACCATCTGTTTCATCTTCAATAGTAAAAGGTGGCAGTTGTGCTTTATTTAAAATGGTAAGTTCAGATACCAAGATTTCAATATCACCTGTTGGTATATTTGGATTTTTTGAAGCACGTTCAATGACATTCCCTTTCACTTGAATTACAAACTCACGTCCTAAATTTTGGGCTTGTTGCATCATCTCTTTTGATGTGCGTTCTTCATCAAAAACCAATTGTGTGATTCCATATCGATCACGTAAATCTAGCCAAACGATAAATCCTTTATCACGAGATTTTTGAACCCAACCTGAAAGCGTTACTTCTGTATTGATGTGTGATGCTCTTAACTCACCACAATTATGACTTCTGTACATAGTATATTATTGAGCTGCAAATTTAATGAAGTTAATGGACTATAAAAATGAAAAAGCCATAACATTACATTATGGCTTTTTCTGCTATTAATCAAACCTTTCTAATTCCCTAAAAGGCTTATTGAACTTTGGCAAAAAAACCAAAGTATGCTCTTAAATTTGAGTTTCTATTCTTTTGTCCATATTAAACGTTTCATTAACTATTACTTCAGAAGATGAATTTGTACCCTTAAGCCACATTTTAAATCTTGTTACTAAGAAAAATAATATTGGCACTACAATTAGTGTTAAGAATGTTGCGATGAACAATCCGTAAATTACTGTCCAAGCTAGAGGTCCCCAAAAAATAACGTTATCACCACCTACATAGATATTAGCATCAAAATCACTAAACAACGTAAAGAAATTAATATTTAATCCTGTTGCTAGAGGAATCAAACCTAATATTGTTGTAATTGCTGTTAATAATACCGGACGCAAACGGGCTTTTCCTCCTTTAACAATTGCTTCAAGTAGATCTTCTTTTTTTAAATATTGATCGTCTTCTAAGTTTTGGTCAAGTTTTTTTCTATCAACTAGTAATTGCGTGTAGTCTAACAATACAACACCATTATTTACTACAATACCTGCCAATGAGATAATTCCCATCATGGTCATCATAATAACAAAAGCACTACCAGTAATAATCAACCCACCAAAAACACCAATCAAACTCAAGAAAATAGCCAACATGATAATACCTGGTTTAGAGATAGAATTAAATTGAAATATTAATAAGAAAAATATGAGTCCAAGTCCTATAAAAAATGCAGACATTAAAAATGCCATTTGCTTATTTTGTTCTTCAATCTGACCTGTAAAATCTATTTTAACATCTTTTGGAAGATCATTGAATGATTTCATCTCACTTTGAATTTGAGACACAATTGCGCCAGCATCTGTATATCCAGCGGCTAATGCAGAATACACCGTTACAACACGCTCAACATCTTTATGCTTAATTGCACTAAATCCAGAGGAGTTACTTTGGCTCGCAACTGCTGAAACTGGAATCTCCTTGATCTGTCCGGAAGCCATATCTCTAAACGTAATTTTCTGATTAAAAATGGCACTTTTATTATAACGGTTATCTTCATTAAAACGCACATAAATATCATAGTCGTCTCCACCTTCTTTATAAATTCCAGCTTTCGCTCCAAAAATAGCATTACGTAATTGCTGACCAACTTGTCCTGAAGACACACCCAATTCACCTGCTTTCTTACGATCTACATTTACTTGCATTGAAGGCTTAGAACGATTAACATCTATTTTCAATTCTTCAATACCTCTAATGTTTTTAGTATTTATAAAATCACGCATTGATTCTGCCGTAGCAATTAACTCTTCGTAATCCTTACCTTCTAATTCAATATTAATTGGATAACCAGCAGGAGGACCAACCGCATCTTTTTCTACTGAGATAGCTACTCCTGGATAAACACCATCTAAGTCATCTTGTACCTTTTTAAGGAGGTCATTACTGTCTGCACCTTCACGATATTTGTACTCTCGCATGGTAGCTGTAATCTTTGCACGATGTGGCATTTCTGCTGCAGAGCCTCCATCAGTTTGAGGGTTTCCGGCACCTTCACCAACTTGAGAGACTGCGCTTTCAGTTAAGAAATTATAAGCTCCATTTTTATAAGCGTCATCATTAATGATTTTATACACACGCTGTTCTATATCTTTAGTAATAGCATTGGTTTTTTTGATATCTGTACCTTCTGGATATTCGATATATACAATGATTTGATTAGGAGTATTATCTGGGAAAAATTCCACTTTTGTTCTTTGACTTCCAATGGATGCTCCAAAACCTCCAAAAGCGACAAACAGTAATACCACTGTTGCAATAGTTATAAAAACAGGACGTTTTCTTGTCAAAGCCCCTCTAAGTATTTTTTCATAGAAGTTTTCCCATTTAGGTAAGGTTTTAGTTTGAAAATTATTAGCCCACTTTCTTAGGAATAATCGATACACCCAAAGTAAAATTGAAGTGACTATCATTAAAGTCCCTAATCCTCTATATTCTCCACCAAAAACAAAAATCAATATGCCTATAATAGCTACTATAGATGTAATTTTAATGATTTCTTTTAAAGGCATTTCTTTGTCTTCAATAGTCATATATCTTGAGACTAATACAGAATTGAAGAAAATAGCAACAAATAACGATGATCCTAAAACAACAGATAAGGTAATCGGGAAATATTGCATAAATTGTCCCATAACTCCAGGCCATAAACCAAGAGGAACAAAGGCTGCAACAGTTGTTAATGTGGAAATAATAATTGGAAATGCAATTTCACCTATTCCCTTTTTTGCTGCTTCAATTCGACTCATGCCTTCTTTTTCCATAAGTCGATATACATTTTCAACCACAACAATTCCGTTATCAACGAGCATTCCAAGACCCATTATTAATCCGAAAAGAATCATCGTATTCATGGTATAACCCATAAGGTTTAAAATCATTAACGACATGAACATTGACATTGGAATAGCAAACCCAACAAAAAGTGCATTTTTAAAACCTAGAAAAAACATTAAAACAGTAACTACTAAAATAATTCCGAAGATGATATTATTGACTAAATCGTCAACTTGACCTATCGTTTTTTCAGATTGATCATTTGCGACAGTGACTTTTAAATCAAGTGGAAAATTATTCATAATGGCATCATCAACAATGGTGCGAATTTTTTCAGCTGCAGCAACCATATTTTCTCCTGCTCGCTTTTTAACATCTAGCATTACAACAGGTGCACCAAACTCTCTAGCATAGGTCGTTTTATCTTCATCTTTAAATGTCACATCAGCGATATCTTTGAGATAAATTGAATTTCCACGTTCACTCTTTACTACAAAATTTTCTAAATCTTTAGGATTTTCAATTTCACCTAATATACGTATGGTACGTCGTTGTCCGCTTGAAATTAAATTCCCAGCAGACATCGTCATATTTTCATTATTTATTGTATTGATAATATCATTAAAACTCACTTGAGCAGCCATCATTTTATAAATATCTACAGCCACCTCAACTTCTTTTTCTTGAGCACCTCTAATATCGACTTGCTTGATTTCCATAAGCCCTTCAATTTCATCCTCAAGAAACTCACCATATTCCTTAAGTTTATCAATAGGATAATCTCCAGAAATATTAATATTTAAAATTGGAATTTCCTCAGACATACTCAAATCAAACACATTTGGTTCAACTTTAGCGCCATTAAACGTTGGCCAATCTTCACTTGCGGTTTCAGAATCTACTTCATCTTTTACTTTTTGTTTAGCAGCTTCAACGGAAATGTTTTCATCAAATTCAGCAATTATAATGGAGTAATCCTCTTGTGAAGTTGATGTAATTTCAACAACATTACTTATTGTTTTAAGTTGATCTTCAATTGGATCTGTGATCAGTTTTTCAACATCCTCAGCTGTATTACCAGGATAAATAGAACTAATGTAGATTTTTGTTTCCTTTATTTCAGGGAAATTCTCTCGAGGCATACTAAAATAAGCACCTGTACCCAAAATTAAAATCAAGGCAATAAGCACATACATTGTTGTCTTGTTATTAATGGCCCAAGATGATAGGATAAATTCTTTATCTACTTTTTTCTTTTTCTGATTCATTTTTTTCTGAATTTAGTTAGCAGATTGATTAGATTCTATCTTAAGAATTTTAACGTCTTGCCCGTCTTTTACACTTCGAGCTCCTTCTTGAATAATTTCATCAGTATTCGTTAGACCCGAAAGCACTTCAATATCGTCACCTTGTGTTTTTCCTGTAGTAATTATAGTTCGCTTAGCAGTAGCAAGACTATCTTTCTTATCCGAAATCGTATACACATACTGTTCGCCATTTGCATTTTCAGAAATGATACTAAGTGGTATTAAAATTGCTTTATCGTTCGTGTAATCGTTAATTTTTAATTTAGCCGTTAAGTTTGGCTTAATATTATTACTTGTATTCGGTATGGCAACTTCAACCTTAAAAGTTCGGTTTGCTGGATTTATAAAACTACCAGCTTGACGAATTTTAGCGTCCATTGTAGCGCCTAAAACAGGGAAATCCACCTGAACTGTTTTACCTTCAGTTACACTTGTAATGTAACTTTCTGGCACATCAGTTTCGATATACATGTCGTCTAAATTAACAATACGAAATAACGCTGTTTGCCCTGGAGCAACAACACTCCCTTGTTCTGTAATGACATCATCAATCGTACCTGAAAAAGGTGCTTTAACTATAGTTCTAGATACTTGTTGCTGTAATTGGTTAACCGCTTTTTGTTGTGCTTCGTAAGTTGATTTAGCTTGTAAAAATTGTATTTCGCTACCAATATTTTGGTCCCAAAGGCGCTTCTGACGCTCGAATGTTGTTTTTGCTAAATCAGCTTGAATTTGTAGTTGAGCTACTTGTTGACTTAATCCTCCATCATCAATCTTTGCTAAGGTTTGCCCTTTAGTTACCTGTTGACCTTGTTTAACAAAAACGTTGGTCATAATACCAGAATACTCAGGGTATATGACTAAGTTTTTCTTGGTATCTACATTTCCTTGAAGCTCTACAAAATGAACAAATTCACTTTCTTGAGCTTGAAATGTTGTTATTAAAGGAATTTTTTCTTGAGGGTCTAATTCTTTAATTTTGAGACTCAATTGTTTCAACTGATTTTCTAATTCCTGTTGTTGAGCATCAAGTTCAGTTTTCTTTTTTCTGATTTGCTCTAAATCGTTTGAAGCTATAATATCTTCGATGTTTGCGCTTTTATCAGTTCCGCATGACACTACAAAAAGTGCTATTAATGATATAATTATGATTTGTTTCATTTAAGTGTTTTTAGTTGATTGGTGTATTTAGGACAGTTTCTAATTCGGCTTTAGAATTTATAACATCCAACATTGCTTGAAGTAATTCTTGCTGAGCAGCATACAATTGTGTTTGTGCTTGTCTGAGTTCAAAACTAGAACCAATACCTTCAAAAAATTTAGTTTGATTTTTAGTTTCTATACGCTCGGCTAATGCTAAGTTTTCTTGTTTATTCTCATAATCTTCAATAGAAAATTCAAAATCGCTTTTAGCTGATGCAATCTGTAACTTTAATCGCTGTTCTGTTTCAGTTAAATCATCTTCAGATTTTTCTAAGTTAATTTTTGCTCTTTGTGTACGAGCACTCTTTAAACCAGATCCAAAAATTGGTATATCAATATTGAATCCCATTGCTGCTGTTCCAGCCCAAGCTTGATTACTACTAAAAAATCGAAACTTATCATTATTCCCTACATAAGATCCTGTAAGAAACCCACTTATTGTCGGCAGAATTCTACTTTGTTCAAGTTTTACTAATAATTCTTTAGACACCTTGTCATTACTAGCAATTTTGTAATCTATAGTATTCTGAACATCACTACTTGCATCAAGAATATTTAAATCTAAATTACTAATTGCAAGCGTTTCTAGAGAATCAGATAATAACGTATTATTATTGATATCTAATCCTAAAGTAATGTTCAACATTTGATATGCTAAATCCTTTAAGCGTGTTGTATTATTTAAATTACTTTTTACACCAGACAAAGTGATTTGAAGTTGTTCTACACTTTCTTCTTCTTCTAAACCGTTCTCATATATCTTAGTAATTTCATCAAGATTTTTCTCTAATACGCTTATGTTTCGTTCCAGAACTTTAATACTCTCTTCGGCGAGAAGCACATTTCCATAGGCATTAATAACAGATTTACGAACCTCTAAGTCAGTTTTGATTTTGGCGTTTTCTGAAATTTCTAAAAACACTTTCGCCGATTGTAATCCTACAATATAGGAACCATCGAAAATAAGTTGATTTAATGTGACGGAAGGTGTCATATTCTGTTTTGCACCAATATCTTCTATCCCATCATTGTTGAAATCAATTCCTGGAAATTGACGTTCTAAATTGTTAACATAACTTATTTGTCCATTAATTTGAGGTAAGCCTGTTGCTATGGTTTCCCACTTTTGTTTTACAGCAGCATCAATATCTCGAGTTGCATTTTTAGCTTGTCTGCTATTTTCTAAAGCATAATCTATTGCTTCTTGCAGCGTAAAACTGCTAGGATTCTCTTGTGAGAAACCTAAAGAGATAGTGATAATACTTATAAATAACATGAGTGATTGTCTCATAATTTATGATTGATTCTTATTTATAAAATTGTTTAGTATGGTCATTCCTTTTTCTGTAACAATAGCACGTAAGTGGTATTCGAGATAGCTTTCCATGAGGTACTCCATTTGAAATTGTTCAGAAGGAAAAAACATATTATCTTTAATACCTGTCATTCCAGTAAAATACATTCTCGAAATAAAATCAATATCAATTGTTTCTCTGAAAAGGCTGGTGTCTACACCTTGTTTAAGACTCTCTTGTACTGACTGATGCATTTTTTCAAACTGCTTAAATTTCAATTCACCATGAATTTTTGGGTAATACTTTTTTAGTTGATATTGTGGTGATGATTTTTCGTTTTTTAGATGATGCATCACAAACATTTTTATTGAATACAGTTCTTCAATTGGATTAGGAGCATTCTCGCAAATGGAGTCAATTCCATCACAAATAGTATCAAAAAGATTGAATGTGACTGCTTCAACAAGCTTAGTTTTATTAGGAAAGTGAACATAAATAGTTTTTTTAGAAATACCCATTTCACTTGCTATATCGTCCATTGTAACGCTTTTGAACCCTAGGGTTAAAAACAACTCCGTTGATTTATGTAAAATTTTTTCTCTCATAATTTGATTGCAAATCTACAACAGGAAACTTTAAAAACAAAAATAGTTTCCATAGTTTTAATCTTTTTTTAACATATAGTTAAAGTGTGATTGTAGATTTAGCCATTTACATTATTTTTGTACAATGCAAAACATTCAATCCTATCATGATGCGTTTTTAAACCATTTAGAAACGTTCATAAAACCTAAAGAACCTACGACACTTTATGAGCCGATTAATTATATTATTCAACTCGGAGGGAAGCGTTTACGACCGATTTTAACGCTCATGACAGCTGAAATCTTTGGTTCAGAATACAAAAAAGCACTTAATGCAGCGTTAAGTATTGAGGTCTTTCATAACTTTTCTTTAGTTCATGATGATATTATGGATGATGCGCCTTTACGTCGTGGCAAAGCTACTGTTCATGAAAAATGGGATATAAATACAGGAATCCTCTCAGGTGATGCTATGCTTATTTTAGCCTATCAACTATTTGAAAACTATGAAGCTAAAACTTTTCAAGATTTAGCTAAGTTATTTAGTAAAACTGCACTAGAGGTTTGTGAAGGTCAACAATATGATGTAGACTTTGAAACACGAGATGATGTCACTATTGCTGAATATTTAAAAATGATAGAATATAAAACTGCTGTTTTAGTTGGAGCTGCTATGAAAATGGGAGCTATTGTTTCCAATGCCTCAGAAGATTGTCAAAATTCTATTTATGAATTTGGTAGAAATTTAGGAATTGCTTTTCAACTTCAAGATGACTATCTAGATGCTTTTGGTGATCCAAAAACCTTTGGAAAACAAGTTGGAGGTGATATTATTGAAAACAAAAAAACTTATTTATACCTCAAAGCT
>NZ_JBGCCX010000048.1:0-59317 GCF_045105015.1 Psychroserpens sp. | reverse complement strand
TTTATCGGAAAATTGGCAAGTCAAAGCCTTGCTCCTTTTCCTCTATAGGATTTTTCGCCGTAAACGGCTCATCCTTACTTAAAAGTGAGCTTCGGCTGAAATCCGCACAAACCATATACGAACACGTTGGCAACAAGCTAAAGATACATCCGAACTATAAATAAAACGACTAACAAATGAACAAATCTATTCTAATTTTATTTCTGACTTTTGCGATGATTTCTTGCAAACAACAAACTGAAAAATCTAACAAATCAAAAAAAGATTTTTCATCTGTAAAAAACACGTTAACTACAAAATTAGAGAATTCAAATAAAGATGGTGAAATAGTTGGTTTTTCAGTAGCTATTATCGATAAAGACAGTGTGATTTATAATAAAGGGTTTGGATATTCTGATTCCAAAAATAATAAGGAATATAAAACGAATACCATTCAGAATATAGGTTCGATTGCAAAAACTTTAATCGGCATATCCTTATTGAAAGCTCAAGAATTGGGAAAACTAAATTTGGATGACCCAATAAATAATTATCTGCCATTTGAAGTAATAAATCCTAATTATCCTGACATTCCAATTACCATAAGGCACTTAGCAACACATACATCATCCATAGTTGATGATGAAGAAAATTATTTAAAAGCATTTATTCTCGAAAACGATGAAGTAAACGAAGAGGAAGAAACCGCTTTCACTCATTTTCAAAAATCTGACAAAAGAATTCCTCTAAAAGATTTTTTACGAGCTTGTCTTTCAAAAGATGGTAAATGGTATACCCAAAAAATGTTTTCCGAGAATAAACCAAGTACAGAATTTGAATACACAAATTTTGGAGCAGATTTATGCGGTTTAGTAATTGCAGAAGCTACTGGAATGGCATATACAGATTTTACTAAAAAATATATTCTAAATCCATTAAATATGAACGATTCTGGCTGGTCGATTAAAGCATTAGATTCTCTTAAGCGTTCAAAATTTTATCTTTATAAAGGTCAAAAAATTGCTGATTATACTGCAATTACTTATCCAAATGGTGGATTATTTACTTCAAGTGAAGATTTAGGGAAGTTTCTATCTGAACTTATGAAAGGATTTGACGGTAAGGGAACACTACTAAATAAGGAAAGTTATACCGAGTATTTTAAGAAACAATTTGAAAACCAATTAAACGAAAATGGTAGAATTAATCTTGGACTTTTTGTTGAATATAACAACGACTTTATTGATTCTAATGAACTATTTATAGGTCACAATGGTTCGGATTTTGGCTCGTTTGCAATTATGTATTTTAATCCAGAAACAAAAATCGGAACAATTATAATGTCAAATACTGACATCGATTACAAAGATGAAGTTATACCTGTATTAAAAGATGTATGGAAAAACACATTGGAATACAAAGACAAAATGAACTAAAAAGCCAATTGCCAACAACGTGTATAGTTAATGCTAGCGCATCAACTTCAATTAAAATTACTAACTTTAAACAAACTAATGGTTTTATCGGAAAATTGGTAAGTCAAAGCCTAGCTCCTTTTCCTCTATAGGATTTTTCGCCGTAAACGGCTCATCCTTGCTTAAAAGTGAGCTTCGGCTGAAATCCGCACAAACCATATACGAACATGTTAGCCTTAATCTACAAAACTGTAACAATTAAATAATTTATTCCTCTTTAAATATGTGATTAACAATGTTACTTTAATTTAAGAAAACTAATTTTCTATGAAATTATTTATAACAGCTATCGTTTCGTTGCTTTTATTTGGATGCAATTCTAACGAAACTCAACTAAATAACACAATAATAAACGGAGAGACAGGACATTATTTAGATAGTATATTAACACCTTATGTTCAAGAGCTTCGAAAACTTACTGATAACTCTGCTGGATTAGCAATTGGAATAACTAAAGGAGAAGAAATTATTTATGCAAGAACTTTTGGTTATGCTGACATTGATCAAGGTCTAAAAGTTAATTTAAACTCACAATTTCATTTAGCATCTGTTTCTAAACCATTTAGTGCATTGGCAGTTGCCAAACTCATTCAGGAAAACAAAATAAATTTAGATGATTTATTAATTGATTACATACCTGAATTTAAAATGAAAGGAGAAGGATATAACAATATAACTATAAAACATATTCTCACTCATACATCTGGAATTCCACGCAATATAAAAACAGATGATTGGATTGATTCATCATACGGGAATAGTGCTTTAGATGAAAATATTAAGATTGTACAGAAGCTTGAATTAGATTTTGAACCAGGTACAAAATTTAGTTATAGTAATTCAGCTTTCGATATATTAGGAATTGTAATTAGTCGTGTAAGTGGCATGCCGTTTCATAAGTATTTAGAAAAAGTTATTTTTAAACCTGTTGGCATGCAACATACCTCAATGAAGAAACCAATAGATTCCTTGCCTTTAGATTGGGTTAATGCACATTCACATGGATTAGAAACCCAAACTATATCTCCTTATCCATATAATGAAAGAGTTTTTCCTAGTTCAGGAATTGTTACTAGTATACTTGATATGTGCAAATGGGGACAATTGCATATAAACCAAGGCAATATTGATGGTAAAACAATAATTGATGAAAAATATTTTAACATGGTAGTATCTCCAAAACAAAAAACACCTTGGGGAGATAATATTGGACTAGGCTGGTTTTTACAATCTTATTTGAATCGCCCAATAATAATGCATACTGGAAGTGATACAGGTTTTGAGGCAATGTCATATATATTTCCTGAAGATGAAATTTCAATATCTATTTTATCAAATAGAGATTTTTCAAGAACTGGAAGAATCGTAAATGCGGCATCTGAAGCTATATTTGGAGAACCACTGAAGAAGTATGAAGTTTCGGCTAAATATCAATTTACTGATGTTTATAAAAAACAAGGAATAGAAAAAGCTAAAGAATTTTGGAATGTTTTAAAAACAGATACTACTGATGTTTATTTTACAAACTCAGATGACATCTTAACAACTGGTGCGATAATTAATAACTCTAAACCATTTCAATCAAAAGAAATTTTAGAATTTTATAACACATTAAATCCGAAATCCACTTATTCCTGGAGATTACTAGGAAATGCAAACTTAAATCTTGGAGATACAATTACAGCTAAATTATGCTATTATAAATGTTTAGAAATCAACCCTGAATATGAAAAAGCTAAAATTGCACTATTGAACATCGAAAAATAAACTAAGGCTAACAACGTGTACAATTAATTGCTTCGCAAGTGCATAAGTAACCGAGTTAAACTCGTTTTTTGTATATTTAGTTCATCGGAAAATTGGCAAGTAAAAGCCTTGCTCCTTTTCCTCCAACGGATTTTTCGCCAGATAAAAACTGGCCCATCCTTGCTCGAAAGTGAGCTACGGCTGAAATCCCAAAAAAACCATACACGAACACGTTACACAACATTACAAAAAAAATCGAAAATGATAAGAGATTATTGGAATGAAGAATGGAAAGAGATTGAATTTGATACTAAAATTTCTGAAAACGAAAAATTTAAAATATCGAATTACGGGAGAATTATAAATTGCAAAACAAATAAAGAATTTCTTGTTAAAAAATATTACATAAACGGTTATCAAAATTTACCTCTCATACAAAAAGAAAACGGAAAACATACAAGTAGATATGTGCATAAACTTATTGCTGAACATTTTCTTGAAAAAAAAGATGGGATATGTGTAATACATTTGAATTATGACAAAACAGATAATCGTATTGAAAATTTAAAGTGGGCTACAAAAAGAGAGAAAGAAATTCACCAATTTAACAACCCAAATTGGGAAGGAATTGTAAAAAGAAGAAATAAAAATATCGGAAAATTAGACGAAGGAAAAGTAAAAATCATCAAAAGACAATTAAAGAATAATAGAACCAGAATTAAAATGATTGCAAAACGGTTTGGTGTATCTGATATGCAAATTCATAGAATAAAAACAGGTGAAAATTGGAGCTCTGTAACGGAATAAAAAACGTTGGGTAACAACCTGTATAATTCATACTAGCGCATGAACTTCAATTTAAATTACTAACTTTAAACAAACTAATGGTTCTATCGGAAAATTGGCAAGTCAAAGCCTTGTTATTTTCCTCCAACGGATTTTTCGCCATACAAAAACTGGCTCATCCTTGCTCAAAAGTGAGCTTCGACTGAAATCCCACAAACCATACAAAAACACGTCGTGCTTCATTATCAGAAACCGCTAACCAATGATAAAATTCTTTAGAAAAATTAGACAAAACTTGCTTTCAGAAGGTAAAACTGGAAAATATTTTAAATATGCAATCGGAGAAATTATTCTTGTAGTCATTGGAATTTTAATTGCTTTGAGTATCAATAATTGGAAAAATTATCAGGACGACAGAACTGAAGAACAAATACTACTTCAAAATCTACAACAAGAATTTACCAAAAATCTGAACGAATTAAATTCAGATCATAAAATAAATATTGAAATGCTAAATGCAACATATCATTTCCTAGAAACTGATATGCATAAAAAAAGCCCTAAACAAATTGACAGTTTAATGGGGAAATTAAGCACATTTGCAACCTTCGATCCGAGTATTGGATATATCAGTCAAGCCACAAGTTCAGGCAAACTGGATTTAATCCAAAGTGATTCACTTAAAATCCATCTTAGTCAGTGGTCAGGAGAGCTAAATGATTTAAAAGAAGATGTTGTCATAAGACGAGAGCATTGGTTGAATCACCTTCTACCCATTATTAGAAAACATATTCCTATTAGAAACTCAGATGCCACTCAGCATAGACCAGATTATCTAAGACAAAAGCAAATAACTCCTATGAGTGTTCCTGAGGAAAACTATAAGGAATTCATAACTTCACTTGAAGTAGATGGAGTTATTTTTGACCATTATATGAACCAATATTATGTTTTTATAAATGAAGAAAATATTAAATTATATATTCAACGTGTTTTGGATTTAATTGAAAAGGAATTAAAATAAAATAACGAAAGCACAACAACGTGCATAGTTCATTGCTTCATAATTTCTAACACATACGGAATTAAATAATTATTATAACTTTAAAGAAACTTCCAACCAATGATAAAATTCTTTCGTAAAATACGCTTTAACCTTATGAGCGAGAATAAAACAGGTAAATACCTCAAATATGCTTTTGGAGAAATTATTCTTGTAGTCATTGGTATTTTAATTGCTCTACAGATTAATAATTGGAATGAAAACAGAAAAAACAAGATTACTGAAGCAGATTATTACTGTAGAATTTTAGATGACTTTAAACTCAATGAGAAGTTAATTGATGACAATTATGAGCTGACAACAAACAGAATAAAACTAACCAAAGAGCTCATAAAAGATTTAAACAACATACCAAATGATAAGAGTATAATTCTGAACAAATTTACTGCTGCTTTAAGACACGATGTTTCTGTACCCAGTAACATAACTTTTGAAGATTTAACATCTTCGGGACAATTAAAACTGTTAACAGATATTAAATTAAAGAACAGACTTATTGAGTACAGTACGTTTTTGAACAATACTTTAAATCTACTAAAAGAAAATCGGAATGAAATTGTTAAAAGATATACGAATTTTGAACTAATAACTGAATTAGGGTATCAAGATATTGAATATGTGAAAAAAGAGCTTGATAAGGACCATATTGCTTTATTACCAAATATTAAGTGGTCCAACGACCCAAATCACCCATATTTCATAAAATTTCAAGACAATCTTGTTTTTATTTTAGGAATGCAAATTAGGCAGAGACAACATTTTTTTAATTTAAGACACGAATTACAAAAACCCATAGAACTATTAAAAGATAAAAAGTGTAAATAACTAAAGTACAACAACATTTATAATTAATACTAACCTAGTACTTCAATTAAAATTACTAACTTTAATCAAACTAATGGTTTTATATGGAAATTGGCAAGTCCGAGCCTCGCAACTTTTCCTCCATCAGATTTTTCGCCAGACAAAAAACTGGCTCATCCTTGTTTAAAAGTGAGCGTTGACTGAAATCCGCACAAACCATACATGAATACGCTGTAAGCAATTAAAACAAACTCTTGAAAAACAGAATACTTCTCTTATTAATTTTTTATTTGATAGCTAATTCTTGTGGAATATATAAAACGCATCATAAGAATAAACTGATAGATTTTAAAAACAATCAGATTCCGAAAAACACTTTGAAGTTAAATGGTTACTATTTTGCAGAATTAGAACGTGATGTAATTAAAGGTTTTGATAAGTTTGATGGAACAAAAATAAAATATTTAACAGCATTTTTTATTTACGAAGACGGGTTTATGGTTAATATTCGTGGAATTGAAGGAATCACAACCTATTCTTGTGCCGAAAAAGAATCTTACGAAAACACTTATGAAAGTGCACATAAAACAATTGAATCAATGCTCGACTTTCAAAATTCTGAAATTAAGAGAACTAAACGAATGTGTGGATTCAAACCAAATAACATTGAAAATAAAGGTTTGGTGAAAGTCAATGATAATAATATTAAAATTCAATTTTACAGTATTGAAATGCAAAACCCAAACAAGGATTCTTTCAATTCAGCTTATTTATATGAATTAAATGGGACAATAAAATCTGACACAAGTTTTGTAATTGCAAGTGAAACCCAATTTAGAACTAATAAGACAACAATTGAAAATACTCTATTTCAATTTAAACAAACTAAACAGAAACCAAATATTGAAAATTACTTTAATAAGAATGAAAATCGATTTAAATAACTGCTTCCAACAATGGGTATCGTAAATGCTATCACGCGAACTCCAATTAAAATTACTAACTTTATACAAACAAATGGTTTTGTTGGAAAATTGACAAGTCAGAGCCTCGCTCCTTTTCCTCCAACAGATTTTTAGCTATTAAAAAACTGGCTCATCCTTACTCAAAAATGAGGGTCGACTCAAATCCTTACAAAACACAAACGAAAACATTAGCAATGAGCTAAAATCAAAGAAAATGAAAATATTAATAATTGGAGGAAATGGAACAATTGGAAAAACTGTAGTTTCCTATTTCTCAGATAAAAACGAAGTTCTAATAGCGGGACGAACAAATGGAGATGTGACTGTTGATATTTCTGATATCGAATCTATAAAATCAATGTTTGAGAAAGTAGGAACATTAGATGCCATAATCTGTATTGCTGGAGAAGCCAAATGGGATGATTTTAACAAACTTTCAGAAGACGATTATTACATTGGACTAAGAAGTAAATTAATGGGACAAGTCAATCTCGTTCGAATTGGACAGAACTTTTTGAATTCTAATGGTTCAATAACTCTAACAACAGGAATCTTAGCAGATGATCCAGTTGTTAAAACAACAAGTGCTTCTATGGTGAATGGAGGCATACACAGTTTTGTGAAAGCTGTAGCCCTAGAAATTGAAAACGGAATTAGAGTCAATGTTGTTTCTTCTGGAATGGTAGAAGATGCCTATGAAAAATATAAAGATTACTTTCCTGGACACAATCCAATTCCTATGGAAAAAGTTATTAATGGTTATGTAAGAAGTGTAAAAGGAAAAGGAAATGGTGAAATAATTAGAATATACGACTAAAAAAAGCCAGTTAGAATCTGGCTCATTTTAGCTTAATATTGAGCTGCGGTAGAATTCTGCAGAAAAACACACATGTACATATTAATCACCATTTGAATGAAATATCAAAAAACCTTATTAGTTGCTAGTTTTATTATATTTTCAAGCTTTATTGTTAATGAATATGTTGCTACAAATGAAACTAATTATTACTCTGATGTAAGAGACGGCAATAGATACAAAATTGTTAAATTAAATAACCTTTTTTGGTTTCAGGAAAATTTAAGATATCGCACTAATTCTAAAAAGGACACATTAATTTCTGAAAATAATTGTGGTGTTTTCTATTTATATGAAGATATAAAAAAAGCTTGTCCAAATGGTTGGAGATTACCTACAGAAAAAGAAGTTAAAGATTTGATTAAAGCTGAAAAAAAAGGAAAAATCAATATTTTAGATACTTTAAATGTTCAACTTTGCGGAAGAATAGATTACGAGAAGCATTCAAAGATTGGAATTCAAAATACTTTTTGGCTAAATGAAGATTTAATTGATAACCATGTTAAGCATTGGCATGCATTCTCAACTGAGAATAAAACCCACTCACACAATGTCATTAATGCCAGAAGAAAGTTTCCAATTAGATGTGTTTGTGAGAAAAAATAAACGATAAATAAAAACTTGTATAATTCATTGCTGCGCAAGTTTATTAGTGGACGAATTGAAAGTAATTTAGTATATTTACTTCACAGAAATATAACATATCTGGCCTCGTAATTTTCCTCCAACGGGTTTTTCGTCAGTCAAAAACTGGCTCATCCTTGCTCAAAAGTGAGCTTCGACTGAAACACCTATAACTCATACACGAACACGTTGTATAGAAGCTAAAAATACGAGGCTCTAAAAACTTAAAATATGATTAAGAAGATTCAAATGTTAGTTGTTTTTACATGCTTTTTTCAAATAGGCTTGGGTCAAACAATATCAGAATCAATTTCAGTCCAGCTTAGCGCAACCATACAAACTGTCCCAACACCGCAAATAGTAATAAATTGGTTAAATGACGGCTCTGGATCATCTTACATACTTTTTAGAAGACAAAACATAACAGAAACTTGGATGTCTTTAGCTGTTCTAGAAGGTACAGAAACTACTTATGCTGATACTGATATTAATTTAGGGGTTTCCTACGAATATAAAGTAGTAAAAACTGGTGACACCGCTGCTTATGGATACATTAATACTGCAATTGAACTTCCTGAAGTTATAAATAAAGGGGTTTTAATTCTAGTTGTTGAAGACACCTATCTTGGAAACACAGGCTTTGATAATGCTATAAACCAAACAAAAAAAGATATTGAAAATGATGGCTGGATTGTAGAACAAATTAATGTAAATAGAAATGACTCAGTAACTTCTGTGAAATCTTCAATATTAGCTATCTACAATCAAAATCCAAGTGAAACTAAAGCCATTTATATTATTGGTCATGTTCCAGTTCCATATTCTGGCTTATTAAATCCTGATGGACATGCTAATCACTTAGGTGCTTGGCCAACAGACGTGTTTTATTCTGATGTAGATGGGATTTGGAATGATTCAAGTATTAATAATACAACAGCATCTCAATCAAGAAACCATAATGTTCCAGGAGATGGAAAATATGATGTATCTTATGTTTCATCTACTGAACTACAAATTGGAAGAGTTGATTTTGAAAGTTTACCAGCTTTTTCTCAAAGTGAAGAGCAACTTTTAATTTCATATTTAAACAAAGCTCACTCATACAAAAGCAAAGAATTTGAAGCCTTAGACAGAGGGTTAATTGATGATAATTTCACTTCTTTTTCTGAAGGTTTTGCTTCAAATGGATATCGTAATTTTTCAACAATGTTCACGCCTTCAAATATTAATAACACACTTGACCTAAGAACAGCAACTACAGCAGAAAGCTACATGTGGACTTATGGATGTGGAGGAGGTTCATACACAAGTTGCAATGGAATTGGTACAACTACAAATTTTGCATCAGACTCACTTAAAACAATATTTATGGCAATTTTTGGAAGCTATTTTGGTGATTGGGATAGTAATAACAATCTTTTAAGAGCTTCTATCGCTCAAGGTGAAACTCTTAATTCCTTTTGGGCAGGCAGACCACATTGGCAAGTACATCATATGGCGCTAGGAAATAACATTGGGTTTAGCAGTTTATTAACTCAAAATAACTCTTTTAATTATTCATATACTTCTAATAGTTCTGCAAGAGGTGTTCATATAGCATTGATGGGAGATCCGACAATGCGTATGCACTATATTTCTCCACCAAGTAATTTATTAATTAACGATACTAATGATAATATAGAATTATCTTGGATTGCAAGTACGGAAGATGTTCTTGGGTATAATATTTATAGATTAGATGAAAGTGCAAGCAGTTATTTGAAATTAAATTCAACTATTGTTACTAACACAAACTTTATTGACAATACTTTAATTACAAATGGTACATATAAATATATAGTTAAGGCTGTAAAATTAAAAACTACTGCTAGCGGCTCATATTTTAATCAAAGTTTAGGTATTGACAATTCAATCACTATTACTAATCTAAATGTTAGTGATTTTAGTTTGCCTGAATTATTAATTTATCCTAACCCAACTAATGGTCTTGTTTATGTCAAATTATCTGAAGTCACAAATAATCTAAAAGCCACATTAATTAATAGTTTAGGACAAACTTTATTTGAAAAGAATATAAAACAATCTCATCAATTTAATATTAATATAAATGCACCAATTGGAATTTATTTTTTAAAAATAGAATCATTTAACCATCAAACTATATTTAAAAAAATTGTCAAGAAATGATATTAAAACATAATTATGGAATTGAAGGTCTATAAACAACAATGTGTATAGTAAATGATGCTAACATAGCAACTTCAATTAAAATTCTTAACTTTAAACAAATAAATAGTTTTACAAGATTTTTCGTTAGATAAAAACTGATTATCCTAGCTAAAATGAGCTTAGGCTAAAATCGCATAAACCATACTCAAACACATTGGGTAACACTTAAAAAATAACCTTATGAAAATACTTAAATTAATATTAGCAATGTCATTGATTAGTGGAGTTCTTACTAGTTGTTCCTCTACAAAACAAACTACAAGTTTTAAAAAAGATTATCAATTTGATAAAGTCGTATTTGATATAAAAGACAATAATGTAAAACTATTATTAGAAAATCAAATAAATAAAACTAAGTTTAGAAAAGGTCAATCTTTAAATACGTCCACATTTATTAAAGAAAGAAAAAGAATTGTTAAATTAATTCGGAAAAATCATAATCCAGATTTCTCAGAAGATAAAATCAGCTTTGTAATTGACACAACTTTATCAAAAAATAGATTCTCTGTAACTACCATAGTCAAAAAATAATCAAACTATTTAGACATTAAAATTAAAACCTTGCGATACATTCGCCTCTAATAAGAATTTGAAGGTGTAATACGAAATAAAAAATATGTCCCAGATTTTGTAAAAAAATTACGGTCATAAAAAAAACTGTCCCTACAGACAGTTTTTTTTATATATCTTCTTTTTAAATACTGATGCTTGTTAATTGATTGGCTCCCATATAAAATCGAGATTTACAAACCCATCATCAAAAAGTAATTGTAAGTCATTACCATTAGCATCAATACTCCAAATATCACCACCTCTTTCAATAGCAATTCGATTCCCATTATCATAATAACCTAAATTATGTGCAGAACTACTTGTGTCTGCACCATCAGTAAATATTAAAAAAGGACTTCCTCCAGCGCGTTGAACTCTATATATACCTTCTGTAAATGAACTACTATTATTAGTGTATGCATCAATATAAAAAATAATATTATCTGAATCTGGTGACCAATCATATCCTCCTAATCGAAAGTTATCCCAATCAATTTCGAATAATAATTGTGCTGGACCTCCCTCACTTGGCATAATTGCCAAATGTGTTATTGAGCCAATAAAAGTACCATTAGTATTAAATTGAGGTTCGGCTTGTTCAAAAGCAATCCAATTACCATCTGGAGATACTTTTGGCGCTCCAGAAAACACACGTGTATCAGTAATAAAATCTTCTTGTCCAGTTTGCAAATCATATCTAACAATCTCTTTTGCACGTGGATCTTCTATTTGTTCAGGATAGTCAATCGTTTTACTGTAATACACATAAACTCCTTCTGGACCAAATGTTGGTAATTCAGTTTGCCCTCCATTAACAAGTAATGTACTTCCAACAGATGGATCACAGGATTCTAAATAAATTTCAATATTAGTAAAGTCATCGAGATTTTGTCTTAAATAAAGAGACCCATTAGGTGACATATCTGTAAAAGCGCTTACCGTTGTTGAGTTTATTACATTAGTTTCACCTGATTCAGTTCCAAACACAAAAACTCTAGTCCAATTCCCATCTCTTAAAAAAAGAACAGGTTCATTAAAACATCTTGCAACATCAATTGGCTCAACTATTTCGAATGATAAGCTGTCCTCTGCAAGTACTTCTCCTGAATCGGTATTAACAACTTCAACTTTTATAGTTTCTAACCCTGGATTATCTCCACGAACCTGAATAGAACTATCTAATGTTTGAATAGCATTTTCTACAATTTGACCATTTATTAAAAGTGTTCCTCTAAAAGTTTCCAAATACCATAAATAAGCTAAATTTTGACTTTCATCTATACCGTCAATAGTCGCATTGAAATTTGCAGTAGAATTTAAAGCCATGGTATTATCTATCGATAAATTAGATGATGATAATAAAACTACATCATTACTCATAGTATTATCATCATTAGATTCACAACCCATTGCAAAACATGTAATAACAATGATTAAAACCCATTTAAACTTTAATGGAATGATCTTTTTTTTCATAATATTTTAGAATTTGATTAATACAATTAAGAATCGTAAAAAAAATAAAATGTCATCAAAAAATTCACAAAATTCAAAAAGCTTACATTAATCAAAACATAAAAAAGGCTTTAAAAACTCCACCACAACAACACTAATAATCATTTCTAATTTGTATATACTCGGAAAATCTTACCGATTTTACTTTAATTCATTTTCTTTTTCTAACTTGGTACTAGCCTACTTAACAAACAATACACATTCACGTTGCTAAACATTAAAACTCACTCAAAACCATAAAACCTAAATGAATATCATTAAATATTATTTAATTGTAATTTTATTATTTTTCTTCACGAATTTAAGTGCTCAAAACGATTTTAAAATTGGAATTAATATTGGACTAAATTATCCAGATATTAGAGGAAATGAATTTGCTAAATTCAATAATTTTAAGGTTGGATATTTATTTGGGATTTCTTTAGATTATTATTTAAGAGAAAATCTATCTATAAAAGCAAATGTCAATTATGAAAGAAAAATCAAGAAAATAGAATTAACATTTTTTGATAATCAAGCTCTAGAAACTGGAACTGAAAATTATGATGAGGTATTTGAGTACATAAATATTCCCATTCTAATAAAATATGAATTCGGAAATTCGAAATTTTTTATAAATGGAGGTCCGTTTTTTAATTATTTACTGAATAATAAAATCGATGAAGATTACCCAAATAACGATAGTGGACTCGCTACAAAACAGAAAAAAATTGACTTTGGATTTTCGGCTGGAATTGGAACTAACATATCACTCAACCAAAAGAATGACTTAATAATTGAGATAAGAAATGATTTAGGAGTAATCGATACTGGTGGAGTTCCAAATCAAGTAAATGGAACAGTTAAAACAAATGCCATAAAATTAATATTAGGCTGGAATATAGGCATATAACATTCGCTAAAAATGTTTATATTCAATCAATGTTGGTTAAAGCAAGAGAATTTCATACTTTTAATTATATTTAAAACAAACACGGAAAAATTATAACTGTATAGCAGTTGCTCTTTTTTCACCTAGTGGGATTTTCAGCGTAAATTGCTCTTACAAGCACAAAAATATTCGGCTGAATTTTGTACAAAGCATATCTTACCCTTTATTAAAAGCTACTCAAATGAAAAACATACTTTTAATCATTGTAATCTTTGGATTTGTTTCATGTCAACAAAAAAAAGAATACACCAAAACAATCTCTGAAAAACCACTAATAGACAATATCGAACTTATTGAAATTTATAAAAATGATCAAGCCGATAGAAACGTAGATAATATCGATTGGAGCATTGTTTCAAAAAGAGATAGCCTTAGAGAAGTAAGAATTTATCAACTCTTAGATTCTAACAAAGTAAAAACTTCAAAAGACTATCATAATGCTGCTATGATTTTTCAACATGGTGGAGATTCTGTTGCTTATGGAATGGCAGTTAAATTAATGCGTAAATCTATTGAATTAGATTCTTCGGCCAGCAAATGGCTTCTTGCTGCTGCGATCGACCGATATTTATTAAGCAAAGATGAACCTCAAATTTATGGAACTCAATATCAAAAATATGGAAAAGACGAACCTTGGCAAATCGGAAAAATGGACACAACAAAGATTTCTGATGCCGAACGAATTGAATATGGAGTAGAGACTTTAGCTGAACAAAAAGTAAAAGTTAAGCGAATGAATCAAAAAAAATTATCTGAACTTTTAGATTTAGGAAAATCTACAGATGAAATTATAAAAATCATTAAATCTGAAAATAAAAATGATCCTGAATATGATATTTCAGAAAATGGAATTAATAGTTTTGGCTATAATTTAATGAGACAAGATAAAAACGAAGAGGCGTTAAAAATTTTTAAACTCAATACAGAATTATATCGCAATGGTTTTAATACTTGGGATAGTTTAGGTGAATGCCTTTTAGTTCTTGGAAAGAAAGAAGAAGGAATTATAGCATACAAAAAATCATTAGAACTAAATCCAGAAAATAAAAACGCTGAAACAATAATTGCGGAAAATAAATAAATAAATAAATAATCAGATTAACCATAATACAATGCATATTAAAAGATCATTTAGAACAATAATTTTAACTCTGACTTTATGCTTAATTACAACTTTTGGCCTATCTCAATCCAAAGAAATTAAAATTGAATTTTTGGGAAATTGCGGATTGTATTTAACTGATGGAAAAACTAACATATATACAGATTTTCCATATAAATCTGGAGCACATGGTTATATGGAATTCGACCAATCTGAATTAGAAAACATTAAAGAGAATTCAATTTTTATTTTTACTCACAAACACTCTGATCACTATTCTGATAAAAACATCAAAAAAGTCATTAATGAAAAAGGTGGCAAAAAATACGGTTCATGGAATATTGAAAAATTAAAAAATCTTGAAAAGATAATTCCAGATTTTAGTATTCAAGTATTTAAAACAAAACATAAATGGTCTTCTAAACACTATTCATATTTAATAACGTGGCACAATAAAAAAATCTATTTATCTGGAGATACAGAAAGTGCGAAAACTATCGGAACTATCAAAAATATTGATTGGGCTTTTGTTCCTTATTGGATTTTCTTAGATGCAAAAGAAAATGAAATAAAAATTGATACTAAAATGTTTGGTCTATATCATCTGGCGACTGTTCAAATTCCAAGTGCAAAAAAGAATTACGATGATATAGAAAATATCAAACCAATGGTAGTACAAGGAGAAAAAATCACTATTAAATTATAAACCAAATAAAAAAAAATAAATGAAAAAAAGCTCGCTAATGCTATTGTTTTTAACAAGTTTAATCACTAATATTTATTCTCAAAATAAGGATTGTAGCTGTGAAACTGACTTAATATTTTTAGACAGTAAAATAAAAAAAACACCAGCTTATAAGAGTAATAAAAAGGCTTATAATTCTTCATATTCAAAAAGCTTAAAAAAAGTAACTTCTATTACTACTATTTTCGAATGTCAATTATTACTAAATGAACTGTTAATTTCTTTAAACGATAATCATAGTAAAGTTTATGGCGTTAACATGGGAGCTACAGAGGAAATCATTTCAAATCCTGAAATGTTGAATCAGTTTAAAAAATCTCAACTTTATAACACCTATCCTAAACCAAATATTGACTTAGATAGTCTAAAAGCAATATTGAACACTAAAAACAAAATAGATATCGAAGGTATTTATAAAAGAGAAAATCATATGACAATAGGCGTCTACAGAAGTAAAGATAAAAGTCGATACAAAGCCATTATTCTCGATTCCGAATCTCCTGTTTGGCAAGTTGGAGAAATCATGTATAACTTAATACCATTTGGTAATGATTACCTATTAAATATTGGAGGAAGCATAGCATCTAAAAGGTTAATAGCATACACTGAAAGGGTGAAAAATGGATTCTTCTATTATATGGGCTTTCAAAAAGATATTACTCAAACAAATTATTCTACAAAAACATTATCAGAAGACACCTATTATCGTGAGGAACTTTCAGATAAAATCACATACCTAAGAATAGGAAGTTTTAATTCTTGGAATCCAACATTATCTGAAGCTGAAAAATTTTATAAATCTCTTGAAGGAAATTTAAATACCAGTAAGTTAATTATTGACCTAAGAAATAATGGTGGTGGTGGTGACCGAAACTCTAATATTCTATTTAAAATATTAAAAGACTATGCTAAAAAAAACAAGATTTATGTTTTAATTAATCATAGAACTGTAAGTAACGCAGAGCAGTTTACTTATAAACTGAGTAAGTTAGAAAACTGTAAAATATTTGGTTCTAAAACTAATGGAATGCTTGCCTATGAAATAAAGAATAGTAATTATACTTTTCCTTGTGGCAATTTTAAAGCCGTTCTTACTTCAAAAAAGCATTCAAGTTACCTTAAATTTGAATCCCAAGGAATTGAACCAGATGTAACTCTTAGTTTTGACAGTGATTGGATAATGCAATTAGATAATTACATATCAAAAAACAACTAGAATTAATAATTTGTAATTAACCAAATTCAAACACATCAGACTTTTTTAGATTAACCGATGATAAAATTATTCACAAAAATTTAGACAATATGAAACGAATTATTACTATTTTTATTATTGCAGGAATTTTGATGTCTTGTAATTCTTCAGACAAAACAAAAGATCATAATAAAAACTTCGCCACCACAGAAACTGTAACGGATAGTTCATCAAAAGTTGCTAACGAGCAATTAGTTGCTATTCAAACAAATGAAGCCTTAATTGCAACAGCGTTGATGGCTGCTCCTGAAGAAAGTAGAGCAAAATGTAAAGTTATAGGCTATAATATTGATGGTGAATTTGTGACACTCAGAGAAGGAGACAATGAATTCATTGTTCTAGCTGATGATCTAAATAAACCTGGATTTAGTGCAGCATGCTATCACAAGGACCTAGAGCCTTTTATGGCTAGAGGACGAGAGCTTAAAGCCGAAGGAAAAACTTCAAGAGAAATCTTTGATATCCGAGAAGTTGAGGTGAAATCAGGCAAGCTGCAAATGGGAAAACCTGGATCTACACTTCACATCTATTATGGAGCTGGTGAATTGTATAGCCCTAATACTTTTAATGTTGCTGGAGCACAATACCGTTACGTAGTCTATTTACCATTTGCAACTTCTCAATCTACTGGGCTTCCCGAGAAACCAATTGCTGTAAATCATCCATGGATTATGAATCCTGGAACACATAGGGCTCACATAATGATTTCACCACTGCCAGAAGATAGAGAATAATCTAATTGAGAAAATCATAAGCACAACAATAAGTATATTTCTAGCATTCATTTAAACTTAATTTAAAATTCATAACTTTAAACTAACAAAAAGTTTTGTCGGATTTTTTATCTATTGTAAACTGGCTCATAATTCCTCAAAAGTGAGCTTCGGCTTAAAATTAGTATGAACTATCCTCGAATAATTTAAGTGAAATTAAAAAACACAGAAACTAAGAATTGTCAAATTTTTATATCTTTAGCTTAAGCGCTAGACAAGTTCAAACATAAAATCCTTATTGGAATAACTTCAATTAAATAATATAGACTAAATCCTAAAACATGAATATTAAAGTAAAAGATCTGATGGTAAAATCTGTCATAACAACAATGCCTCATAAAACAATTGGACATGCGCAATCTATTATGACAAAAAACAAAATAAAATCAGTTCCAGTAATTGATAATGATATGGAAATTAAAGGTATTATTACTGCGACAGATTTATTAGATGATTTTTCTGAAGCCACACCAATTAGTAAAGTAATGACAACCAAAGTATATACTATTCCTGCCTATTCAAATGTAAATATTGCTGCTCGTATGATGCGTAATCACAATATTAATCACCTTGTAGTATCTGACGAACAAAAAATTGTTGGTGTACTGAGTGCTCATGATCTTTTAAAATTAGTTGAAGACCATCGTTTTGTTATGAAAAACCCACCAACACCCTCAAAAAAGGACAACACTAGGGATTAAATACAATACAAACTACATGTAACAACGTGCACACAACATTAGTCAATTTCTAAGTATATGGAAAATTCCAACTGATTTCCTTGTAACTAGTTTCTTTGTCTAGATTAGTTTTAAGTAAATAATAAGTGTATACGAACACAAAAAAGATGATAAAACACCTCTTATTACTTCTATTAGTAATTTCAATTACATCATGTAATACAGAAAACAAAGAACCAACTAATTTCAAAGTTGAATATAGTGGTGCATTAAAAAACATAATGCACAAAGGAGATATTTCTTCAAAAGTGGAATTAAAAAAATTTGAAACTATTGAACACTTTTATGCCCTTGGAGCGATTCAAAATTTAAAAGGTGAAATTCAAATTTTTGATAGTAAACCTTACAATACAATGATTGTTGACAGTTCAGTGACTTTTGATAATTCTTTTGACAAAAACGCAACGCTTTTAGTTTATGCTTCTATTAGTAAATGGAAAACATTTAAAATTCCTGAAAATATTATCACATATAAAGAATTAGAACTCTACATATATAAAACAGCTATAAATAATCAAATGAAAGTTGATGAACCGTTTCCTTTTTTACTCGAAGGAAAACCAAAGCATATAGATTGGCACGTAATCAATTGGAAAGATGGAGACACAGAACATTCTCATGAAAAACACATCAATTCAGGACTTAACGGAAGGCTAAAAAATAGGCAGGTTGAAATGTTAGGATTCTATTCTGATTCTCATCATGCAATCTTCACTCATCACACAACCAATATGCACATACACTTAAAAACAGTTGATAACCAATTAGCTGGACATGTTGATGGCTTAAAGCTTGAAAAAGGGATGATTCTAAAATTACCTAACATCCAAAAATAATGATTACCTGTTTATTACTTGCTTAACACAGGTTAAAAACAATAGAAAAAAACTATAGATTCCGTTCTGTCAGAGCTGACTTTTGTTGCTAGATACTCCACACTTAAACTCTAAAAAAAAATGTCTTTTTCGGAATTATATTCCTTTCGAATCTGACACTATATTTCTCCATTTCATGACTTCATAAATGATATTAAGGATGTATTCAAAAATTAATTAATAATCTCCTAAAACTGATGAGCGTCATTTTATAAAAGTGGATATACATTTACTTTTGTTTGTAAGAAAATAACACACACAAACACCATGTGTAATGAAAAATTCACTCGTATCTAAATTTCTATTTGAACTATTATTGACATTATGTATGCTAATAATCTCTCCCCTAGACTCTAATGCACAAATTTAAAAAAAACTAAAAAAGAAAGCTGAAACTAAAATTGAACGTGAAGTCAATGATGCAATTAATAATAAAACAAAACCTTTAAATCAACATATTATGAAAAAAAATCTATTTTATTTAGCGCTATTAAGTACCATGACTTTTTATTCACAAACTCAAATAGGTATTGATATTGATAGTGAAGCTGCAAGTGATTATTTCGGATACAGTGTAAGTTTTTCTGCGAATGGGAACGCGCTAGCCGTTGGAGCGCCTTTAAATGATGATAACGGTAATAATTCAGGTCACATCCGTATATATGGTAAAATGTATGGTGTTTGGACGCAAATAGGTGTAGACATAGATGGTGAAGTAGCAGATGATCGTTCAGGGCAAAGTGTAAGTTTATCAGCCGACGGAAGTACTGTAGCCATTGGAGCGCCTTTAAATGATGGTAATGGCATGAATTCAGGCCATGTACGCGTATACCAAAACATCTCAAGCGTTTGGACGCAAATAGGTAGTGATATTGACGGAGAAGCAGCAGATGATCGTTTTGGATCAAGTGTTAGCATTTCATCTGATGGCATCATCGTAGCTATTTGCGCACCATTAAATGACGAAAATGGCAGTAATTCTGGTCATGTTAGAGTTTATCAAAACATCTCTGGTGTATGGACACAAATAGGTACTGATATCAATGGTGAAGCGGCTAATGATAATTCAGGAAGTGTTGGAGAAGTGAGTTTATCATCAGATGGAAATGTTGTCGCAATTGGCGCACGTTTAAATCAAGGAAATGGCAGCCATTCAGGTCATGTTCGCGTTTATGAAAACATATCAGGTGTTTGGACACAAATAGGCGCTGATATTAATGGTGAAGCAGTAGGAGATTTATCAGGTTTTTCTGTAAGCTTATCCGCTGATGGAAATTTTGTAGCTATTGGAGCTGTTGAAAATAATGGCAATGGCAATAATTCTGGTCAAGTACGTATTTACGAAAATATCTCAGGTGTATGGACTCAAATAGGTGCAGATATTGATGGCGAATCAGCTTACGATCGTTTCGGATGGAGTGTCAGTATTTCTTCTGATGGAAGCGTTGTCGCTATAGGTTCTTATGAGAATGATGGAAATGGTACTGATTCTGGTCATGTGCGTGTCTTTGAAAATATTTCAGGTGTTTGGACTCAAATGGGAATTGATATAGATGGTGAAGCAGCTGGTGATGGGTTTGGATTAAGTGTGAGCTTATCTGCTGATGGAAGTTCGGTAGCTGTTGGTGCGCCTTATAATGGAGGAAATGGTACTGTTTCAGGACATGTACGTGTTTTTGATTTGTCTGCTTTATTAAGTTTAGAAGCTAACGAAATAAGCAAAAACTTTACCGCATATCCGAATCCAGTAAACAACCAGTTACAATTAGAATTGTCACCTTATTTAGAATTTAAAAAAGCAAATATTTATAATTATAGTGGGCAATTAGTACTACAAAGCAAAAAACCATATATAAACGTAAGTAGCTTGTCCTCAGGTATCTATTTTTTAGAAGTCGAAACCAATAAAGGAAAAGGTGTCAAAAAAATTATAAAAAATTAAAAAACAGAAACTTAACAACGACTTATTGATAAAGCATTAAATTTTAAGGTTTATCAGCCAAACTAAGTCCAGTGAATTTTGGATAACATTAAATGCCTTAACTAGTAAATTAATCTGATTTACTAACAACAAGTTTAATGTAACGCTATTTAAACAAATGTAATGGGCAATTAAAACGTGATAAAAGAAATGACGTTTTAGTTGCCCATTTTTATTTAGCTTATCGTTTTTTTTAATTCATTTGTTAGCTTAATTATCACTAAATTTAAAATCAGTAATAAAAAAATCAAACCTATTCTTGCCTCATGAATTATTTTAATGGGTTGTAGCAAGAATACTGAAACTGAAAATGATAATTCGATAAAATATTTAGTTGGTTTTTATATATTTAATCCAACAATTACAGATATACTAAATGGTAATTGTAAACAATAATATTTGGTAATATCAAATGAATCCTAATTCAAAACAACACATAATTAAACTTAGTAAGTCTAAAATATTTCTTTTGACACTTGGATCAATTGTATTTGTTTTTCTAGGAATTTGGATTGGAAAATCTGTTGGTTTTAAGATAACGTTTCATACAATTTTAGCACAAGTTATTAGTTTAATCACTATCGCTTTTTTTGGAATGACTGGTATCTTTGGTATAACTAAACTATTTGATTTCAAACCTGGATTAACAATTAATTCGATAGGGATTCTAGACAATTCAAGTGCTGTAAGTGGCCAACTAATTAAATGGAAAGATATCAAAGGATTTGATATTATTCAGGTGAATAGCACAAAATTCCTTTTAATCCATGTAAGAAATCCTAAAGATTATATCAATAGAGCAAATAGTTTTAAACGATTTTGGATGAAAATGAATGAGAAAAAATTCAAAACACCCTTAAGTATATCATCAAATTCATTGGAGTGCAATTTTGATGAATTAATTAAAGTTATTGAAATTAAATTAAATGAAAATGTCAACAATAATTAAAACTATCTTTTAAAAAGATGAATATAAATCAACATAATTTACGCATATCGTTATATGCAATATTTACTTTTATTGCACTTGTAATCTTAGTTGATTTTACTGTTCCGGGAAGAGTAATAAATGATGAAATCATCACTATAAAAAAGGAGCGTCAGGATTATTACAATGCTGCAAATAACTACCATTATTCATATAAAGTAATCACTAGTGAACATGAATTTTTAGTAACAGAAGATTTTGCAAATTTAGAACCAGTAAATAAAAACATTGAATACTCCATTTCACTAATATTTAAGGAAATTAACTGGTATAGATTACTTTCCTCTGAAAATAAATCTTTTTATTCATTGAGAATAGTATCAGGACTCATTCTTCCTTTACTAGCTATTATTTTGATTTTTGTGGCTTTTCGATATAAAAAGGAAATAGACATATTAGTTTTTATAATTCAGGTGCTGTTGATAGCAGATCTAATATTTTTAATAATATAAATTAAAACAGGTCTCTCCAGCCTGTGCAAACAATTACTTCTGAATTTTCTATAACATTATCTGCAAGTCAAAAAAGATATTGAATCAAAATTGTGATTTTTTGGACTAAAAGCATAATTGATTGATTATGAACTGTTTTAGTTTTGAAGTATTAATCATTAAAACCGTTTATTATGAAAACTCTCAAATTAGCTTTAGTTCTAATTGTCTTTACTTTCAATTTTTCACAAGCACAACAAAAAGAAAATCAACCAACAATTAAAAACAATGAACCTATGAAAACTTATGTAATTGAAAGAGTTATTCCAGGAGCTGGAGACTTAACATCAGAACAACTTAAAGGAATTTCACAAACGTCATGCTCAGTCCTTAAAGAAATGGGTTCAGTAATTGAATGGCAACATAGCTATGTTACTGGTGATAAAGTTTATTGTGTTTATAAAGCAAATAACAAACAACTAATCGAAGAACATGCTCAAAAAGGAAACTTCCCCGCAAATTCAATTAGTGAAGTCACAACTACTATTAGTCCTGCTACTGCAGAACAATAGAAAGTTAGTTGTATCTTAAATTATTATCTTACAAAAAAATAGATTATGCCAATATATATGGATTTTCATGATTTGCCTGATGGAGTAACAGCAGCACATGTTGCTGAAATGCATCAGGCAGATTTAAAAATTGAACATAAATACAATTGTCGTGGATTAACTTATTGGTGTGATGAAAGAAGACAAACAGCATTTTGCTTAATAGAAGCTCCCAACAAACAAGCAATTATAGATTTACATGAAAAAGCACACGGCGCTGTTCCTCAACGAATAATTGAAGTTAACGATACAATAGTAGAATCCTTTTTAGGCAGAATTGTAGACCCAGAAAAATCACAAAACACTAAACTTAATATTATTAATGATCCTGCTTTTAAGACTTTAATGGTTTTTAACATCAAAAAGAAAAGCTTAAGAAAAGATGGCTATGAAACTTTAAGTGCAGCTGTTCGAGGCTATAATAAATCAATTACTAATATAATTAGCAAACAAAAAGGACGCATTGTCAAAGAAAAATCAAACACCTACTTAATGTCCTTTGATTCAGTTACAAATGCAATAAAAAGTGCTATTGAAATTAAAGAAATACATAATTGTGTAATTACTCCAGATTTACAATTTCAAATTGGCATTAGCGCTGGTATACCTGTAACCAACAAAAAAAATATTTTCGAAGATACCATAAAAAATGCAAGTTATTTATCTCATATATCTAATGGAAAAGTTACTATAACAAAGGAAGTTAAAGACTTATATGAAAGTGAAAATCGTCAAATCGAAATAGATTCTAGCAATCAGTTTAATGTATTTAATTCTCAAGAGCAAGAATTTGTAATGCAATTAATAGAGTATACTGAAAAAGTATGGTCACATTCAAATATTAACGTTACTGATTTTTATAAAAATCTTGGATATAGTAAATCAAAACTATACAGAACTATGATGTCATTAATTGGTATGTCTCCAAATAGTTTTTTAAAAAATTATAGGCTAAACAAAGCAATTGAATTATTAGACAAACAAGAATCAAACATCTCTGAAATTGCATATCAAACTGGGTTTAGTAGTCCAACTTATTTTTCTAAATGCTTTCAAAATACTTATGGAATTTTACCGTCAAATTATATTAAATTGAAATTGGTATAACTTAAAATTATCAAAATTCAGAATTGTTGATTCATACAACTTGAATGAATAATACTCTTATCTTATAAATACATATTTGATAAACTGATTTCTTTTCACACTTTTAGCTCAAAGTTACAGAGTTTAAGAATGGTGAAGTTAGAAATGGTGGAGAAGAAAACGAAAAATTTGAACGAGGTGTTTTTTGTTCTGTTACAGAAGTATTAAAATTTGGAGAAGATTTAGCTATTATCAATGAACAAATGTCATCACCAATTTCTAAAAACAAAAAGTGGATGGAGAATTGTTCATGGACACCATTCTACTTTAAATAAAGCAGCTGTATAAAACCTATTACAAATCACATAAGTTATTACGCATCTTTTGTCACTATTAATTTCAAAATCAAACAAAAATTAAAGTAAATATTATATTTTTAACAAAACTATAAAAACAAAAGAATGGGGCTGTTTGACCAATTTATTAAAAAAACTAAAGACATCATTTATAAACCGCAATCAGATTTAGAAGCTTGGATTGGAATATTATATTCATGCATGTCATCTGATGGCAGAGTCAGCGATGTCGAAATTGATTCGCTTTCAAGAATGATTGTACATAAACAAAAATTTTCGGGAATAGACATCTCTCCTCTCTATGATTCAGTTTCGGAAGCGAAATTAAAAATTGGTGGTATTGGTTTGGTTGAAGCTTGTACTGAATTTGTTAACAAAGGGGATAAAGACACCTTATTTTCAATGGCAATTGAAATCGTATTAGCAGATGGTATTCTTGAAAAAGATGAAGAAAAAGTCATAGAATTAATAGCCGACAGAATGAGAATCGACAGCGAATTAGCTGAAAAAATAACACAGGTAATGCTAATTAGAAACAGAGGAAATGTGGTAATAGTTGATTAAAAAATCTAACTGCCAACTTAAACAAACATTTAAAACAATCAATATGAAAAAAAGTATCGTTCTACTAATCACCATATTCTCAATAAACATTGGTTTAGCTCAAAAAGACGTTGAAATTATTTATTCTCATGAAAAAGAAGTGTTTTTAAATGAGCAAAAACTTGATAAGGATACAAATTTAGAAACCATAAAATCAATCTTAGGAGAACCTGTTATCTATAAAGAACATGTCACTGGAAAAGTAAATTATCACTATCCAGATCTAGGGATATCCATACATTTTGTCAACAATAATCTATTGTTTATTGGCGCTAATTTTAATTGGGATGGCGATAAAAATTTTCCAGAAACAACATTTACAGGGAAATTCGAAATCGATAATGTAAAATTTGATAAAGACTCAAAAAACGCTATATTATCAGACATTAAAATAGTTGATATTAAATGTATTATGCCTGAAATTTGCATGACCAATCCTAAAAAAGAAAAAGACATCATTATTGTTGGATTTAAAGATGGGAATCTAACTCAAGTTGGCATCGAATTTCATTAAATAAAATGAAAACTAGATTTTTTAAATTAATAACCACTATTCTAGTTTTACTTTTAGGTATAGCACTCGCTATTTTTATTGCAAAAAATCAAAAATCCTGGTCTTTATTTAAAATACAAGATAGCAATTCTCAATGGAGTAAAGAATTTGAAATTGCAGAAATTAAATCAAGTAAAGATAATAGTATTCAGAAATCCTATGTCTATAAATCAAATTCAATTGAGAGAAAACCACTAGTTGTAAGTTTACATACTTGGAGTGGAGATTATAAACAGAAAGACGATCTAGCAGAACTTTGTAAATTGAAAGATCTAAATTATATCCATCCAAATTTTCGAGGTGCTAATAACACTGTAAATGCTTGTAGTAGCGAATTAGCTTTAACAGACATTGATGATGCAATTACATATGCGATTAACAACTTCAATGTGGACACAAACAATATATATGTTATTGGGAAAAGTGGTGGTGGTTATGCAACACTAAGCGCTTTTATGAAATCCAAGCATAACATAAAAAAATATTCCGCTTGGGCATCAATGACCGACTTAATTGCTTGGTATGAAGAAAATAAATTAAAAGATAATAAATACGCCAAAAACATACTTGATTGTCTAGGTTCTGAAACCACATTAGACATTGAAAAAGCAAAGCTGAAATCACCATTATACTGGCATACTCCAATAGAAAAATTAGAACATTCTAAACTAACAATTTATGCAGGTGTATATGATGGAATTCAAGGCAGTGTTCCCATTACACATTCAATAAATTTTTACAATAAGTTATTGAGAGATATGTCTTTAACAGATAGTTTAAAATATGTGTCAAATTCCGAAAAATCAAAACTTCTAGAAAAACGAGAGCCACTTGGAGAATACGGAAACATTGCAGGTAGAAAAATTTATTTAAAAAAGCAATTCAGAAATTTAAGCCTAATTATATTTGAAGGCAATCACGAAATGCTCACAGAATTTGCATTAGACAAACTACTTGAAGAATAAACTTCAATTAAAAATCTTACCTTTAAAAAAAACAAAAGGTGATGATAAGAATACATGCTTCTTTCCACAAATGTCTTACTATGTATTTCTTTAGAACAGCTAATACTGCACTAAATACATTATCCTTTTCAAGAAAAAAACAATACGAACATTTTGAGAGTATACAAGGGTTATTTTACAATACGATGAACCAATATTATCTTTGTTCAATTAATAATTTCGCACCAAATATTGAAAAAATAAATGGCGATTTCCGCTTGAGTAGATTTATTAGAGATCCTCGTGATCTTATTGTATCTGGCTATTTTTATCATAAAAGAGGTGCCGAACCTTGGTTTCGATTTAAAGATCCAACAGAACAATACTGGTCAGCAATTAATGGTCATGTGCCAACAAATATTCCTTCTGGAGATTCTTTTGCTGATTATTTAAATAAATTAAATGAATCAGATGGATTATTGATGGAAATGGAGTTCAGAAAATACCATTTAGAAAGTATGAGGCAATGGACAGATGATCCTCGAATAAAAACATTTAAATATGAAGATATCATTTCTAACCAAACTCATGCCTTTTTAGAGATTGTTGACCACCTGAAAATTGAAGGTCTTGAAAAAAGAAAACTCATGTATTTTGCTAAAAGAAATTCGTTACAGAACAAAACAAATGACAAACACATAAGAAACCCTAAAGCAAATCAATGGAGAACATATTTCACTCCAGAAATGAATAAAGAATTTATTAAAAAATATGGAGACATCCTTGATATGTATGGCTATCCGAAAGAATAAAACTCTAAAACTTATCGAATATTAACCACAAAATATAACTCAAAATGAAAATATCTGGAAAATCTATGCGACCATTTATTGGGTCAAAAGATTATACTATGTCACGCAATTTTTATTCAAGTTTAGGATTTAAAGAAATTATTATATCCAAAAAACTATCTTACTTTTTCATAGGAGAATTCGGATTCTATT
Organism: Psychroserpens sp.; assembly: GCF_045105015.1. Classification (GTDB taxonomy): domain Bacteria; phylum Bacteroidota; class Bacteroidia; order Flavobacteriales; family Flavobacteriaceae; genus Psychroserpens. The sequence continues at coordinate 31,745 of NZ_JBGCCX010000048.1, read as the reverse complement.
TACAAGATGCTTACGTAAAAGACTGGATAGACAATACTATGATTTTCTTTGAAGTTGAACATCTAGAAGGTACTTTAAAACACATACAACAACTCAAACTGACTGAAAAATATGATAATGTACGATTATCAGAAATCGTATTTAATGAATGGGGTAATCAATTTTTCCTTCATGATCCTTGCGGAATATTATGGCATTTTGGAAGCTTTAAAGAAAGATGATTTTATGACGATTCTGAAAAACAAATTTTTGTTTGTCAATAAAACATTTATTAAATCAACAATGTTTGCTGTTTTAGTTAGATTCAACTAATTTCACATTAAATATCTCAATTTTGAAAACAATAATACATACGACAAAAGCTCCAGCTCCTATTGGTCCATACAATCAAGCTGTGTTATCAGGAAACACTTTATATACTTCAGGGCAAATTGCCTTAGATGCAGAAACTGGCGCGCTTATTATGGATACTATTCAAGCTGAAACAAAACAAGTTATGGAGAATTTAAAGGCTGTTTTAAATGCAGCAGAAATGACATTTGAAAATGTCATTAAAACATCGATATTTATAAGCGATATGCATAATTTTTCTCAAATAAATGATGTCTATTCACAATACTTTGAAGCTAGCTCTGCTCCTGCTCGTGAAACTGTTGAAGTTGCTAATCTTCCAAAGTTTGTAAATGTTGAAATTAGCATGATTGCCGTAAAGTAACTCGAATGCATTTTGACTAAACCCATAAAACTAAAAAAGAAAGAACTTAAAGAATTTTTAGATTCAAAAGTTGAACAATACAATCATCCACGATTTATTGAAAGCGATCCCATACAAATACCTCATCAATTTTCTAAAAAAGAAGACATTGAAATTGCTGGTTTTTTAACAGCAACAATTGCTTGGGGAAATCGTAAAAGCATCATTAACAATGCTCATAAAATGATGCATCTTTTAGACCAATCACCTTATGAGTTTATCTTAAACCATCAAGAATCAGATTTAGAAAAATTAAGCACTTTTGTTCATCGAACGTTTAATGGTTATGATTTTATTCAGTTTATCAAAAGTTTAAACCATATATACAGAAACCACAATGGTCTAGAAGCCGTATTTTTATCATCTATAAAAGAACAGTCGCTTCAGCATTCAATCCATCACTTTAAAAAACTGTTTTTTGAAATCGAACACCTTCCAAGAACGCAAAAGCACGTAAGTGATCCGTTAAAAAATTCAGCAGCAAAACGCATCAATATGTATTTACGTTGGATGGTTAGACAAGATCAAAATGGTGTTGATTTTGGAATATGGAAGCAAATTTCTCCCGCACTTCTTTCTTGTCCGCTAGATGTACATTCTGGGAATGTAGCTCGTAAACTGGGATTACTCAAACGAAAACAAAATGATGGGAAAGCTCTATCAGAACTTGACAAATCCCTTCGTCAACTAGATGTAAAAGACCCTGTCAAATATGATTTTGCTTTGTTTGGTTTAGGAGTTTTTGAGGGTTTCTAAATAAAAAAAACTGCTCAAAAATTCAAACAGCTTTTTTAATATATATATGTACTTAATTATGATTCACTTCGTGAATTTAACCAAGTTTTTCTCAAATTAATTTGAGCTGCAGATGCATTTTCATCTTCAGCAATTTCTGTCGTTGTTGTATAAGGTTGTGTTAATTTAGTTTCTAGAATAATTTCTTTACCATCACGCTCTAGAGTGATCGATATATTGTCATCAACTTTCCAACCATACATTTGTCCGATAACAGCCCTTGCATTTTGCATAGAAATAACTGTTCCATTAACAGACTTTATGATATCATTAGCTTGAACTCCATTGTCTGCCCAAAATGTATTATCGCTAACTGCTTCCGAAAAAAACAGTATTTCTTTTTCAGGATCTGCACCAAAAACCACACCTGAACCAGATTGTATAAAATTGGTTTCAACTTGAATATCTTTAATAATTAGTCCGACTTTTTCTAAAAACAAACCATAATCAATTGCCGTTTTACCAACCACATGAGTATTTAAAAATTCACCAATTGAAGGATATGTCATTTGAACAATTTCTTCAAAAAGCGATTCATCATCAAAAGGTTTATTAATTCCGTAGGTATTAGATAATTCTTTCATCAAACTCAACATACTTCTATTTCCGTTGCTTTCTTCTCTGAGTAAAATATCCATACACATTCCTATTAATGCGCCTTTTTGATAAACATTGGAATAATTTTCTTTGTATGGTGTTTCTAAAACATTTTCACTCATTTCAGTAAAACTCATAAGGTCATCGTAGTAGCGTTGAGAAATACGGATTTGCTTATTAATCTCTTTATAATAATCTTCTGCTGTAACTAATCCTTCATAAGCTTGAAAGTGTTGAGCAAAATACTCTGTAACTCCTTCATACATCCATAAATGCTTAGAAAACGTTGGCTCATTATAATCAAAATAATGCACATCTTCAGAATGTACTGTAAGAGGAGTTACAATATGAAAAAATTCATGAGCAATCACATCTGTAACAGATTTAGCTAATCGCTCTTTGCTACTGTTTTCAGATAAAACGGCAACAGTAGAAGTATGATGTTCTAAGGCTCCTAAACCTTTAGGCTGTCCTTCTCCTCTTGTAGTTAAATATAAATAAATATCATAACGTGAAGTTGTATTGATATCACCTAGATAAGATTTTTGTGCTTCCATCATTTTGAAAACAGTCTCTTTAAGAGTCGAAGCTTTGTGCTTGTTGTTGGGCGAATATACACTCAAAACAATTTTGATATCACCAACCATAAACTCTTCAACATCAAGCTTACCATACATCATTGGGTTATCTGTGATATCAAAATAACGAGGCGCAAAATAACTGGTTGTGATTTTAGTACCATCTGGACTCGATTTCATATTCGTGTTTTGTAATGCTGAAGAACGAATAAAATTTGCTGGAGCAGTCACATCCAATGTGTATTGAGCATTTTTAAGTGAATCAAAATAGCCGATAAAACCATGCAAATTTAAAACATAATTTTCTGAAGAAATATTCGTTCCTCCTGGAGAAAATGGAACTTCTTCTCCAATACCTCCTTGTTTTTCTAATTCAAAAGTATCATTAACATAATACTCCAACTTATCTAATTGCTTAGCATTATTAATTTGCCAAGTATTATCATCAATTTTTACAGTAGGTAAAAGATTACCATCATAATCATAAGCTTTTAAAGCATCTATGTACTTTCCAAAATCATTAACGGCATAACTACCTTGAATTATTCTTGGTAACCTGTAAATCGCTTGATCAATAGTAAAGCGACCAGGATTTATAATTACTGGAGCTTTATCATCTTTAACTTGAGTTAAATCAATCGCAGTAACGATAGGGTTTGCAGATGCTAAATCGTTAGTTTCATTTTTAGATGCTCCACATGCAAAAAGCAAAATACTTATTGCTGCAGCTGAAATAATATGTTTCATAATGAACTTTTCTTTTTAAAGTCGCACAAAATTACAATAGGTTACATGTAATTTAGTAAAGGTTTTGTTAAAATAGATGTTGTATTTTTACACCATGTCTAAAGCTTTGGTTAGCATTCTTACACCCTTTAAAAACACATCTGATTTTTTAGCAGAGTGTTTAGATTCTATTATTCAACAGACGCATAAAGATTGGGAATTATTAATCATAGATGATCATTCTTCTGACCATAGTTACACTATTGTCAACGACTATGCCCAAAAAGATACTCGGATTAAATTATTTAAAAATTCAGGTATTGGAATTATTAATGCTTTACGCTTGGCTTTTGAAAAAAGCTCAGGCAATTATATTACCAGAATGGATAGTGATGATATTATGCATCCTAATAAAATAGAATATATGCTGAAGGACTTACAGAAGTTCGGACCAAAACACATTGCGCTCGGACAAGTAAAATATTTCAGTGAAACTGGTATTGGTGATGGTTATGCAAAATATGAAGCGTGGTTAAACAAACTTACTTCTGAAGGCAAAAACTATTCTGAAATTTATAAAGAGTGTGTCATCCCCTCACCTTGTTGGATGTTACATCGAGACGATTTAATTGCTTCAGATGCATTTCAACCAAATCGATATCCAGAAGATTATGACTTAACATTTCGATTTTATAAGAATAATATCAAATGTATTCCTGGTAATCAGCTGTTGCATTATTGGAGAGATTATAGTTCAAGAGCATCGAGAACTGATAGCAATTATGCCGAAAATCATTTTCTAGACATTAAGCTGCATTATTTTTTAGATCTCAATTACGAACCTTCTAGACAACTTGTAGTTTGGGGAGCAGGAAGAAAAGGAAAAACCATAGCAAAACTATTACAAACAAAAGGAGTTGATTTTATCTGGATTTGCGACAATCCAAAAAAGATTGGCAAACATATTTACGATGTTGAGCTATTTAACTTTGAACATTTAGAAACACTTCAAAACCCACAAAGTATTATTACTGTTGCAAATTCGATTGAACAAAGCAACATTAAATCATATTTTGAATCAATCCATATGAAAGTTATGAAAGATTACTTCTTTTTTTGTTAATTAAAAGTAAGCTAATCATAATATAAAATCATAGAATTATTACTTAATTTGCATCCCACTTGAAAGCAATGAGATTTAATATTCTAATTCTTACAATTTTATATATTTTTTTGCCAATCAATCATATTGATGCAACAAATAATATAAAAACATATTGTCCTGCACCTATTGTTACTAATTTCACTCCCTCAACAGGACCAGAAAACACCTTAATAACAATTTCTGGATCAAATTTTTTAGATGTTGCTTTGGTACAAATGCAAGGTGAAGATTTAAGCTTCAATATCATAAGTGATACTGAACTAACCGTTTTCGCTCCTGATGGCTTGATAGGATCATCTACTCAAATAGCTCTAATTAGTTCTGGAGGTTGTTTTGGGATTTCTACACAAATGTTCACTCTAATAGAACCAGATTGTGATGCTTTTGGTAATAATGAAATCTACATTTCAGAGGTTTACGATTCTGACGGTGGAAGTTACGGTGTGTTTGAACTTTACAACCCTACCAATGTAATCGTAGATTTAAGTACTGTTTATGAAATTGAGCGCTATGGAAACATTGGAGATGCGACACCAAGTAATACAATTCCCTTGGCAGGTTTTATTGATCCATTTGACACATTTATAATAGAAATGGGTAGCACAGGAAATACGTGTAGTGGTTTACTCCCAAATATAACTCTAGCTGCTGGAATTAATGAAAATGACGAAATTAGACTACTTAAAAACGCAGTTGTTATTGATGTAATATACACAGATGATGAAATAGGATATACATTTATTAGAAATTCTGATGCTGTAGCACCTTCAACCACATTTGATATTAATGAATGGACACTCTTCGAAATTGAAGATTGTTCTGATTTAAGAATGCATACTGAAGACACAATTACTCCAAATATCACACAACCTGTTTCGCAAACGATTTGTGAAAATGGCAGTACTAGTTTTAATGTCTCTGTAGACACAGGAACATACACTTATCAATGGAAAACACTAGATGGAGCTGGGAATTGGATTAATATTTCAAACGATGCAAACTATTCAGGTGCTACAACTACGACTTTAACGATAAACAATGCACCTTTAAATTTTAACAACAATCAGTATTACTGTGAAATAACAGCTACAGGTTGTGATTTACTAAGTATTGCAATTCAATTACAGGTACTTTCTGCCGAAGTGGATACTATTACTAACCAAAACGTTTGCACAGATTTCACTTTACCTCCTTTAACAAATGGAAACTATTTCTCTGCCTCTGGCGGAAACGGAGCTTCGTTTAGTGCAGGTGATGTCATTTCAACAACACAGACCATATTTATTTATAATGAATTAGGGACTCCGCCTAATATCTGTTCTAGTGAAACAAGTTTTTTAATTACTGTTTCTGGAACACCCTTGGTCGATACGATTACTGATCAAGATGTATGTACTGATTTCACTTTGCCTACATTAACTAATGGAAGCTACTTCTCTGCTTCTGGAGGTAACGGATCCATGTTTAATGCTGGTGATGTCATTTCAACAACACAGACCATTTTTATATACAATGTAGTAGGAACTGCACCTGATACTTGTTCCAACGAAACTAGTTTTACTATCACTGTTTCTGGAACACCATTGGTAGATACCATTGCAGATCAAAATGTATGTACTGATTTCACTTTGCCTGCATTAACTAATGGAAGCTACTTCGCTGCTACTGGTGGTAACGGAACCATGTTTAATGTTGGCGATGTCATTTCTACAACACAAACCATTTTTATTTACAATGAAGTAGGAACTTCACCTGATATCTGTTCTAATGAATCCAGTTTTACAATAACAATTGTAGGAACACCTTTAGTCGATACCATTGCAGATCAAAATGTATGTACTGATTTCACTTTGCCTGCATTAACTAATGGAAGCTACTTCGCTGCTACTGGTGGTAACGGAACAACTTTTAGCGCTGGTGAGGTCATTACTTCTACTCAAACCATTTTCATCTACAATGAAGTAGGAATTGCTCCTAATAATTGTTCAAACGAATCTAGTTTTACAATTACTGTTTCTGGAGCTCCTTTAGTTGATACTATTCCTGATGAAAGTGTCTGCTCAGACTTCACATTACCGACTTTAACTAATGGAAGCTATTTTTCTAATTCTGGTGGTACTGGAACAACTTTTAATGCTGGTGATGTTATCACTTCAACTCAGACTATTTTTATATTTAATGAAATTGGGACTGCGCCTGATACCTGTTCTAATGAATCCAGTTTTACTATTACAGTTTCAACAACACCCTTAGTCGATACCGTCACAGATCAAAATGTGTGTGGAGATTTCACTTTACCTGCATTAACTAACGGGAACTATTTCTCTGCCTCTGGTGGAAACGGAACATCTTTTAATGCTGGTGATGTGATTTCAACAACGCAAACCATCTTTATCTATAATGAAGTTGGAACTGCGCCTGATACCTGTTCTAATGAAACAAGTTTTACAGTAACCGTTACAGGATTACCTCTAGTTGACACTATTTCTGACCAAAGTGTTTGTTCCGATTTCACTTTACCTGCATTGACTAATGGGAACTACTTTTCTGCCTCTGGTGGTAACGGAACGACATTTAATGCTGGTGATGTAATTTCTTCAACGCAAACAATTTTCATTTATAATGAAGTGGGATCTGCACCTAACAATTGTTCTAATGAAACAAGTTTTATCATTACGATTTCTACAATACCCTCAGTTGATATGATTGCTGATCAAAATGTGTGCAATGATTTTACTTTACCTACATTAACAAATGGAAGCTATTTTTCTGCTTCTGGAGGAAACGGAACTTCGTTTAATGCTGGTGATATCATTACAACTACACAAACTATTTTTATCTATAATGAAATAGGAACTGCTCCTGATATCTGCACTAATGAGTCTAGTTTTTCAATCATGATTTCAGGAACACCTTTAGTTGACACGATTGTTGATCAAACTGTATGCAATGAATTTATTCTCCCTACATTAACTAATGGAAATTACTTCTCTGCCTCTGGAGGAAATGGAACGACTTTTAATGCTGGAGATGTTATTTCTACAACACAAACGATCTTTATTTATAATGAGATTGCTCCAGATACGTGTTCAAATGAAACTAGCTTTACAATTTCAATTGGTACTTCAACAGATTTCTCCCTTTCAGAGTCAAATATCGACATCTTAAATGGAACACTTACAGTTAATATGACTGAAATACTAAATTTTGAATACGCACTAACCAATTTGAACTTTCAAACAAGTAATGTATTTTCTAATTTACCTGTAGGCTCATATATTTTGTATGTTAGAGAAATTGGAGGATGTATTACCAAACAAATCTCCTTTGTAATCAATGTAGATTTATTTATTCCACAGTATTTCACTCCAAATGGTGACACCTTCAAAGACACTTGGAAAATCATTGACAAAAATAATATTGTCAAAGACATCTTCATTTTTGACAGATATGGTAAACTACTTAAACATATCATTGGTAATTCCGTTTTTTGGGATGGAACATTTAATGGAAAAGCTCTTGGATCTAATGACTTTTGGTACCTGATTAACTTAAAAACTGGTAAACAACTGAAAGGTCATTTTACATTAAAACGATAGTTCTTTTTGCACCTAAGTTTTGTGTAACTTTGTAAAATGCGTTTCAAAGTACAATCCGAATTCAACCCAACAGGTGATCAACCTAGAGCCATTCAACAGCTTGTAGATGGCTTAAATACCAATGAAAAATATCAAACCTTACTTGGTGTTACAGGTTCTGGTAAAACATTTACTGTAGCAAATGTAATTCAAGAAGTGCAAAAGCCAACTTTGGTTTTAGCGCATAACAAAACTTTAGCGGCACAACTCTACTCAGAATTTAAACAGTTTTTTCCTGAAAATGCTGTCGAATATTTTGTATCCTATTATGATTACTACCAACCAGAAGCTTACATTCCTGTATCTGGTGTTTATATAGAAAAAGATTTATCTATTAATGAAGAGATTGAAAAGATGCGCTTGAGTACTACTTCATCTCTTTTATCTGGTCGACGTGATGTTATTGTTGTTGCATCAGTATCCTGTTTATATGGTATTGGAAATCCAGTGGAGTTTCAAAAGAATGTAATTTCATTAGAAGTTGATCAGGAAATTTCAAGAACAGATTTATTACACAGACTGGTCCAAAGTTTATATTCTAGAACTGAAGCCGATTTTAATCATGGAAACTTTAGAATAAAAGGAGATACTGTAGATGTATTTCCAAGTTACGCTGATGATGCCTTTCGAATTCACTTTTTTGGTGATGAAATAGAAGATATTGAGCAATTCAATATTCAAACCAATGAAGTTATAGAACATTACGACAGGCTGAATATTTATCCTGCAAATATGTTTGTAACTTCTCCAGACACACTCCAAGGAGCTATCCGAGAAATTCAAGATGATTTGGTTAAACAGCATGATTATTTTAAGGAAATTGGAAAACATCTAGAAGCCAAACGCTTAAAAGAACGCACTGAATTTGACTTAGAAATGATTCGTGAATTGGGATATTGTTCTGGTATTGAAAATTACTCAAGATACCTAGATGGCAGACAACCTGGAACACGACCTTTCTGTTTGTTAGATTATTTTCCAGAGGACTTTTTAATGGTTGTTGATGAAAGTCATGTCACAATTTCTCAAGTTCATGCCATGTATGGTGGTGACCGAAGTAGAAAGGAAAATCTGGTGGAATATGGTTTCAGGTTACCAGCTGCTATGGATAACAGGCCTTTAAAATTTGAAGAATTTGAAGCACTACAGAATCAGGTAATTTATGTAAGTGCAACTCCTGCAGATTACGAACTTCAAAAAACTGATGGTATTTATGTTGAGCAAGTAATTAGACCAACTGGACTTTTAGATCCTATTATTGAAGTTAGACCCAGCTTAAACCAAATCGATGATTTAATTGAAGAAATTCAACAGCGTGTTGAAAAAGACGAACGGACTCTGGTCACCACATTAACCAAAAGAATGGCCGAAGAGTTAACAAAATATCTCGATCGTATACAAATAAGATGTCGCTATATACATAGTGATGTTGACACACTCGAACGCGTAGAAATCATGCAAGATTTACGTAAAGGTTTATTTGATGTTTTGGTAGGAGTCAATCTATTACGTGAAGGTTTAGATTTACCTGAAGTGTCTTTAGTTGCTATAATTGATGCAGATAAAGAAGGGTTTCTGCGTTCAACGCGATCACTTACTCAAACAGTTGGTAGAGCTGCGCGAAACCTCAACGGAAGAGCAATTATGTATGCTGATAAAATCACAAAAAGCATGCAAAAAACAATTGATGAAACTGAATACAGACGCGAAAAGCAAATTGCATATAACACAAAACATAAAATTACTCCAAAAGCACTGAATAAAAGCTTGGATAATGCCCTGTCAAAAAACTCTGTTAGTACTTATAGCTATGAACTAGAAGCAGCTAAAGCTGCAGAACCTGAAAGCGAATATTTAACAAAAGCAGAATTAGAAAAGAAAATTAAAGAAAAACGTAAACTTATGGAACAAGCTGCTAAAGCTTTAGATTTTATTATCGCTGCGCAACTTCGTGATGAAATTAAAGGGTATCAGCAAAAATTAGAAAAAGTAAAAATGTCATAAATGAAAATCAGTGAACCACCAATTATAGTCGAGCAAAAATTTGATTTATCAATTGACGTTATTTGGAAATCCATTACTGATGTTCACGAAATGAAACAATGTATCTTTGATAACATCCCAGATTTTAAAGCCAAGGTTGTCTTGATGGTTGGAATTATTTTATAAAATTTAGCTTAGTTAATTATTTACAACAAAGTATATAAATACTACTTCAGTCTTTTTTAATTATACTGAACTTTAAAAATATCAATTAAGAAATCTGGTGGAACTACTTTATTAGGAAAGCTATCCATTAAATCAAGAACTCTATTAATAGATTCATGACTTAAACCCATCCTTAAACCAAAATTATGCAGCTTCACTAATTCCTTTGAAGAAATTTCGTGATCTAAATTCATTAATAAGACTAATCTATGAAACTGAACGATACGTTCACTATGAGATTTAAGATTAACATAAGTTACTGGATGCTCTATTAAGTAGTTAAAATCTTCTTTAGAAATGTCCAACTGTTTGGCGACACCAAAAAGGAATTTATATTCAATAGATTTTATATTTTCATCTTTTTGTGCGAAGGCAATCATTTCTGAAAGCAAGCTCAATTTTTCAACGCGATTTATCATGACGAGGGATTATGATTTTTAGTTTTTTAAAGTTAATAAGTTTATTTTGCTGTAAACCTTGTTATCATGTAGCTTATCGAAAAATAATCTGCTTTTCATCGGTTTTTTCCTACTTTCATATAATCTAAAATTGTAAACGCCTGTTTTTAAGCAACTTAAAACAATCATGCATTTCATCGATTTTTCATTTGTCAAAAATAATTATCGATGAAATACACATAGAGAATTCATGAAATTTTATGTACATTCGTTTTTAACTGATTTGAATTCAAAAAATGACCAATAACGATATATTTAAAAAATTAAGAGTCGCCCATAAACTACGCGATGATGATATTGTAAAAATTTTAGCTTTAGTAGATTTTAGAATAACCAAAAGTGAATTAAATGCTTTTTTTAGAAGGGAGGACCACCCAAATTATATGGAGTGTGGTGATCAAATTTTAAGAAACTTTCTTAATGGATTAATCATTCACTTGCGTGGTCCAATGCCAAAACCTCAAAAAAAGAAGTCTTAATTTATCATTCTCTCAAAAATTAAAGCCTTAACATTATCTTTAGATATAAGGCAGTAACTTGCATATTGATTAAAACATCAATATGTTAAATACGCGAAATATTATTAAGACCATTCCTAATATTTCTGAAGAAGAAATACAACTACTCAACAAGAAGTACAAACCGCTTTCAGCAAGAGAACGCATTAAACAATTATATATAGATTTTAATGTTTCTGATGTAATGCTGACCAGTTCATTTGCCGCTACCTCAGCGTTTTTACTAAAACTGTTTTCTGATACCAATCAAAAACAAGAAGTTTTCTTTATTGATACAGGTTATCACTTTGAAAGCACCATAAAATACAAAGAGCAACTAACTAAAAAATACGGACTTAAAGTGACTTCTATAAGTGCTTTAAAAGAAGAGCACGAGTTTACAACTAAAGATAAAACTTGGACTAAGAATCCTGATTTTTGTTGTAGTATTAATAAAGTAAACCCACTAAATAGCATTAAAAATAATTATAAAATTTGGGTGTCTGGATTAATGAAATGGCAAAGTGATCATCGCTCTTCGTTAGATATTTTTGAGTTACGTGGAGATATATTAAAATTCTATCCATTACTAGATATTACGAAAGCACAACGAGATGCATTTATAAAAGAACATGACTTACCATTCCATCCTTTGGTGTCAAAAGGTTACAATTCTATTGGTTGTAAACATTGTACTATTCCTGGAGGAGATGACCGAAGTGGTCGTTGGAATAACAATCCTAAAACAGAATGCGGACTACATTTATAAATAAAAAAGGCTCTCAATTTGAGAGCCTTTTTTATTATATAATGAATCGTATTAAGATAATACTTGCTGTACTTTATCAGCAGCTTCCTGAAATTCAGTAGCACTCATAACATCTAGTCCAGAATTATCAATTAATTCTTTTGCGATATCGGCATTAGTTCCTTGAAGACGAACTATAATTGGAACTTCAATATTACCCATGTTTTTGTAGGCATCAATAACTCCTTGAGCTACACGATCACAACGAACAATACCTCCAAAAATGTTAATCAATATTGCCTTAACAGCTGGATCTTTTAAAATAATTTGAAAAGCTGCTTCTACACGAGCTGCATCAGCAGTACCTCCAACGTCTAAGAAATTAGCTGGCTCTCCTCCTGCTTGTTTTATTAAATCCATCGTTGCCATTGCCAATCCTGCTCCATTAACCATACAACCAACATTCCCATCAAGATCAACATAATTTAATCCTAATTCTCCAGCTTCAACTTCAATAGGGTTTTCTTCACGCAAGTCACGTAATGCAGCTAAATCTTTATGTCTGAATAATGCATTATCATCTAAAGACACTTTAGCATCAACTGCCATAATTTTATCATCACTTGTTTTCAATACAGGATTGATTTCAAATAATGAAGAATCCGATTCAGAGTATGCTCTATATAATGAAGTTACAAATTTTGTCATTTCCTTAAACGCAACTCCAGATAATCCTAAATTGAAAGCTACTTTACGCGCTTGAAAAGGAAGTATTCCTGTTGCAGGGTCAATCTCTTCAGTAAAAATTAAATGTGGAGTTTCCTCAGCAACAGTCTCAATATCCATTCCACCTTCAGTAGAATACATAATCATATTACGACCATTTGAACGATTCAATAATACAGACATATAATATTCTTCTGGTTCAGAATCTCCAGGATAGTAAACATCCTCAGCAACTAAAACCTGATGAACACGCTTACCTTCAGCAGATGTTTGAGGCGTCACTAAATCCATTCCAATTATTTCACCAGCTATAGTTTTAACGTCATCTAAGCTTTTAGCTAATTTAACACCTCCACCTTTGCCACGTCCACCTGCGTGAACTTGAGCTTTTATAACATGCCAACCTGTTCCGGTATCTTCAGTTAATTTCTTAGCTGCTGCAACGGCTTCATCAGCATTTTGTGCAACGATACCACGTTGAATACGTACGCCAAAACTGTTTAATAATTCTTTTCCTTGATATTCGTGTAAATTCATTTGGTCTTGAAATTTATTGTTAGTCTTCGAATACGTTATCGAAGTAATTTTTACGACCACAAAAGTAAACATACTTAAGGTTTTTACCAATATTTTTTGAAAGGATTAAGGAGGATTCACTTAATAATATGTAAAGCTTTTATATCTTTGGAATAGCCACAAGTCTTTTAATTATCACATTGAAGGATTATGACAAAACCAACCATTAGCTTTTTAATTGCAGTCTTCCTGTGTTTTAGTAGTTATTCTCAAGACCCTAAAAATATTGAAGTCTTTGTTGATATGCCTTTAGATTCTTGTATCTCTTGGATGCATAATAATTTCAAGAATGTTGAAATCTATCATGAAGTCGGTCTTCAAACTTTGAAAAGAATTAACTCAAATACCCATGATTCAAATGCAATAAAAGTTCATGAAGAACTTTCAATTTGGCATGCCTATAATGGTTTGTTTTCTCCTGATTCGGCAGTTTATCATACTAAAAAAGCACTTGAATTACACAAAAAAAGATCTAATAAAAAGCAGATTGCAGATACCTATGAATTACTTTCCAGGCACTATGTAAAAGCACGACAACTAGATAAATCTCAGGATGTCTTGTTTAAATCAATTTCAATATATGAGGATCTAAAAGATGATGCTGGATTAGGAATGGCTTATCGAACACTTGGTGATTTGTATCGTGTCATGGAAGATTACGAAAAGTCTATTGAATATACCAACAAAGCTATTCCGCTTTTAGATAAAACAAAAAACTATGGTTTACTTGGTATGGCTCACTTTAATTTGATTATTAGTCATGGTAAACTTAATGAGTTTAAAAAAGCATATCTAGCTACTGAGAAATGTTTGAAAATTGTAGAAGAAAAAGTACCCGAAGAGGCTTTTATTCCTGTTAAAGCCTTGTCGTATCGTGGCGAAGTTTATGTAAAAGCACAAAATTATACTAATGCCTTAAAAGATTATATAAAATCTTGGGAATTATGTGTTGAAATTATTGGTGAGGAACGTTGTGCAACTTACAGAACAGAAATCGGACAGGTATATTTACTTCAGAAAGACTATGACGAGGCTTTAGAACATTTATTAGCTGGAGTTCAAGCCTATGAGAAACAAGGTAAAAACACCATCATTCAACAATACCAAAACTTATCAGAATGCTATGCGAATTTGAATGATTTTGAAAAAGCACTTTTATATAAAGATAAAGCCAACAAAAATGCAACAGGTGTTCTCAAAGATAAAATAGTCAACCTAGAATCTGAAATGGTCATCAAATATGAAACGGGAAAAAAAGATGAAGCATTAGCTGCTCAAGACGCACTACTAAAACAAAAAGACAGAGTAAAAACTTTATTTATTACCATTGCTAGTCTACTAGGCGTATTGTTATTTGTAATGGTTTACTTTTTCAATAAAAACAAGAAAAAAACTGCCGTTATTAAAGCAAAAAGTGAGGAGAATGAATTACTTCTAAAAGAGATTCATCATCGGGTTAAAAACAACTTAGAACTTGTAAAAAGTTTAATAGCTTTACAATCTGCAGACCTTGAAGACTCTGTCACTAAAGATGCAATGATAGCTAGTCAGAATCGAGTTCAATCTATGGGAATTATCCATCAAAAATTATATCAAGGCACCAACTTAGGTAGTGTAGATATGAAAGATTATTTCATTAACCTGAGTAGTGGAATTTTAGATACGTTTGATGCAGATGACAAAGTGAAAATTGAATGTGCTATGGATCAATTAGAATTAGATGTTGATACAGCTGTTCCAATAGGTTTGATTGTGAATGAATTACTTACAAATGCTTTAAAGTATGCCTTTCCAGATAATAATACTGGAAGAATTGAAATCTCAATGTCTAAAGTTGATAAAAAAACCATATCTCTAAAAGTAAGTGATAATGGTATTGGGAAATCTGTAAATACTACGTCAAAAGGGACAGGATTTGGAACACAATTAATTAACTTACTTACGCAACAACTGAATGGTATTATGGAAGAAACCTATAACAATGGAACTTCAGTTACTTTTCATTTTAAAACTTAAGTAAATTCTCACTAATCACTTCATTACTAGACAGATTCGTCTGTAAGAATTAATTTACTATCTTTAATGTTCCCTAAAGTCTTTATAATAGCTATTTAAAAGACTTATGACAAAAACACCAACCATACTATTCGTACTTTTTAGTACGTGCTTTTTATATGCTCAAAACTCAAAAAAAGACCAATTAGAATCTCATCTTAATTGGTTAAAAAAACACGTTTCAATTTCAAAAGATTCTACTAATCTAAAGGATACTGCATATCGAGCTATCATGCTTTCAAAAGCACTTAAAAATGATATTACTTTAGCAAAGTCCTATCGCTATTTAGCAGAGTATCACAAGGAATATGCATCTCTAGACTCCTCGCTATACTATTACAAACTTGCTAAAAACATATATATCGATAGTAATAATAATTTTGAGTTAGCAAACACACATTTTGAGTTAAAAAAATATTTCTCAGCAAAAGCCGATTATAATGAAGCGAAAGCAAATATTTATAAAGCTTTAGAACTCTATGAGTCCTTAAATAATAAACAAGGTATAGCACTTTGCTATGCTAATATTGGAGATTTATTGTATTACGAAAACAATTACAACGAAGCCATTCGATATTGTAACAAAGCAATCCCAATTCAAAAAGCAAGTGATGCCAAAAAAGATTTAGCACTAACCTATCAATTTAAAGCTAAAAGTGAGTTATTTACAGGTTTTAATTTGGAAGATGCCTTAGAGTCTATTAATGCTTCTATTGAACTATATAATGAATTAGGAGAAATTGGTATACCAATGATGGCCTCAATAAATTGGCGTGGAAACATCTACAAATACATGGAGCGTTATGATGATGCCATCTTAGATTATGAGAACAACTATGCAAATTCTAAAGCTATGGGATTAGAGCGTTACCTTATTCCATCATTAGGAAATTTAGGCCATGTTAATGTGATGCAAGGAAAATATGAAGAAGCATTACCCTATAATTTAAAAGCCATTGACCTCATAAAAAAAACTGGAAGAACACGTAATTTATGGGAAAACTATATGCATGTTGCAGAAATTTATGAATCCATTGGAGATCATAAAAAAGGGTTGTACTATCATCAATTATATGCTTCAGAACTAGAAGCTTTTAAGGATAATATTATCTTAAGTTTAGAACAGGAGGCACAAGCTAAATATGAAGTTGGAAAAAAGAATGCAACCATTCTATTTCAAGATGAAAAAATTAATCAACAAAAACGCACAAAAATATTATACATCATTCTAACGAGTTTATTAGTCATTATTGTATTCGGATTACTCTATTACTATGTAAAACGTAAAAAACGGAATCAACAATTACTTGCTTTAAATAATGCGTTAGATAAAAAAAATACTCAAAATGAATTATTACTGAAAGAAATACATCATCGCGTAAAAAACAACCTTGAATTAGTAAAGAGTTTAATTGCTTTACAATCTGCACAACTTGAAGATTCTGCAACAAAAGATGCTATGATTGCAAGTCAAAATAGAGTCCAATCGATGGGTATTATTCATCAAAAACTGTATCAAGGAGAGCATCTAGGAAGTATCGATATGAAGGACTATTTCATTAACTTAGGAGATGGTATTCTTGATACTTTTGATGCTGAAAACAAAGTGAGAATTGAATGTGCAATGGATCAACTTGAACTTGATGTAGACACGGCAGTTCCTATAGGACTTATCGTAAATGAACTACTAACAAATGCTTTGAAATATGCGTTTCCAGAAGATAGTAAAGGAAAAATTGAGATTAGTTTGATTCAATCAAATTCAGATACTTTAAAATTAAAAGTTATTGATAATGGTATTGGTAAAACCATAGGTGCTTCTCCAAAAGGAACAGGTTTTGGTTCACAACTTATTAAATTACTCACGCAACAACTCAATGGTAATATGCAAGAACAATATACTAACGGTACTTCTGTATATTTCGAGTTTAAAATTAAATCCGCAGCTTAATGAATAATCCAGTTAAAATATTAATCGTAGAAGATGAAATGGTTATTGGTGCTAATATTTCACTACAACTAACAGCTCTTGGTTATGAAGTTGTTGGAATTGTACCTCGTTCTGAAGAGGCTTTATCTTGTGTAAAACAGGAATGTCCAGACATCATATTAATGGACATCAACCTCAAAGGAGATATTGATGGTATAGAAACCGCGAAACTCATTCAAAACGATCATGATGTGGCCATAATTTATCTCACTGCAAATGCTGATGATGCCAATTTCAATCGTGCTAAAAGTACACATCCTTATGCATTTATTTCCAAACCATTTAAAAAGTTAGACCTCCAACGTGCCATTGAATTAACAATTGAACGATTAATACAAGAATCGACTGAGAGCACGTCTGAAAACAACCCCTCTTCAGAAGATACCAAACCGGTTATTTTAAGTAATTGCATTTTCGTAAGGCACCATGAAAAAATGGTTAAGGTAAATATTCAAGATATCTTATATATTGAAGCCGAACGTAATTATTGTCGCATCTATTCTAAAGACAAAGAATATCTTTTGGTAATGACACTAAAGGATATGGATGAAAAATTACCAAATAATCACTTCCTACGTGTTCATCGGTCTTTTATTGTAAATCTCTCTCAAATACAAGAAATAGCAACCAGTCATATCATTATTGGTAAAAAAGCTATTCCTGTTAGTAAATCACTAAAAGAGGAATTACTAAAGCGTTTACAGACCATATAAATATTAACAGAAAGACATCTTATTATTTCCGATAAGTAAAAACAATCCTTCGGACAAGAATTAGTGTCATTCGTCCTTAACCAGTTTCTTAATTAAATAGTTATCACGTATTTAGACTTGAATTAAAAAATTAATCAACCATTTAAAACTATTATTATGAAAATTTCAAAAAAATTTCACCAACACCTAATCAATATGAGTGACATGAGTAAAACTTTAAAAACAATTTTATGTATCGTATGCTTCATATTTATGCTTCCAACTACAACTCAAGCACAAGAAGAAGATAATGATTTCATGCTCAATTTAACAGAATTCACTGTGAAATTTGGTCAAGATTCCAACTTTACGGATGGCGTAAAAAAATGGAATAAATGCTACAAAGACAATGGTGGAAAAAACACTTGGAACGTTTGGAATCGTCTTCAAGGAGAAGGTAATGTTTATGTGATGGCTTCTAGAATGAACACTTGGGCAGAAATGGATGAGAGCGATCCAGCATCTAGAGCTTGTAGTGGTATAGCATACAGTTCAATAATACCACATATTGAAAGTTCAAGCTTCTCTACAACTAAATTCATGCCTGAAATGAGCAATACCGAAGCCTTAGGAGATAATACTGTAGTTTGGGTTTACAACTTTAAAGTAAAAAACTCTCTAGCATTTAAAGAAGTTGTAAAAGATGTAACAAGTACAGTAAAACAAAAAGAAGGTAATAATAGAGGCTATTGGTATGCAGTAATGGGTGGCGAAGGTGCTGATTATTTTGTCTCTACACCGCTTAAAAACTTTGCAGCATTAGATACTGAAAGAGATAGTGTATGGAAAGTTTATGAAAGTGTACATGGTGCAGCGAAAACGAAAGCTACTAGAGAAAAATTTAGTGCATCTTTAAGTGATGCTTGGGATTATACTTATACATTGAGCAAAGACTTAAGCATGCAATAGGATAAACCCTAAATACATTTCATAACAGGCAGTTTTGATTTTTGTGGAGAGAGTCAAAGTAATAATAAGGATCACATTATGTGTTAACATTTAGTAAGTCAACCAACCTTAATTACAAACTGCCTGTTTTTTTTATTCAATCAAATTACAATCAGTAATAATACAAATGAAAAAAGCAAGTGTCATAGGAGGTTCTGGGTTTATTGACAGTGAAATTATAGCATTGCTGCTTCATCAGCAATTTGACATAAAAGTTTCTACTGAAGATATTTCTAAAAAGGAAAACTATCAGCATCTTATGGAGTTAGAGCATTCTGAACATCTTCATGTCTGCGAAATGACTTTTTCAACCCAATCTGATCTCCAAATGTTTACTAAAGATTGTGACTTTGTAGTCTTCATAAACCCTTCAGATATTAAACTTTAAATAATAATGAATATCAAACCAAATTTTAGTCGAAGTCTTACTGAGAGTCCATTATCTCGATATTTTTCATTTTCAGCATTATATATTGCTCAAGGAATTCCTGAAGGTATTTTATTTTTTGCATTACCAGCTTGGTTGGCAATGAATGGTAAAGATGCTACGGAAATTGCTGCATTTATAGGTATTATTTTAATTCCTTGGAGCTTTAAGTTACTCATCGCACCATTAATGGACAGGTTTACAATTCTATCGATGGGACGAAAACGCCCTTGGGTTATTTTTGGACAATTAGGATTAATACTGAGTTTTTTGAGTATCGGTTTTGTTCCCGATCCACTAAATAATAATTTAGGATTAATGGTTGTTGGATTTATGATTAGCTTTTTTGGAGCATTTCAAGATGTGGCTACTGATGGTATGGCAGTTGATGTTATTCCAGATGATGAAAAAGCTAGAGCTAACGGCTTAATGTGGGGAACAAAAATTATCGGAACATCACTGTCTTTATTAGCCGGAACCGCCTTAATCAATAGTTTGGGCTTCACTTTAGCAATCTCATTATTATCAATAGCTGTTGCTATTATCATGATTGTTCCTATTTATTTTACAGAACGTCCAGGTGAAAAAACTATGCCTTGGACGCAAGGACAAGTTAATTCAGAGTCTGAAGAAAGTCAGTTAAGAAGTTGGTCAGACATCCTTAAAAGTTTATTTAGAGTCACAAAATTACGATCAAGTTTAATCTTCATTGTTATTTCTTTTATTAGTGGTATTCTGTTTGGATTAGTCGATACCCTCTTCCCTATTTTTACTATTCAAGAACTAGGTTGGAGTGATACGTATTTTTCTCAACTTTTTTCAATAATAAATGTCACTGCAGGATTCTTAGGAATGTTTATTGGAGGTTATTTAGTAGATCACTTTGGTAAAATGAAAATGCTTACTATTTATTTAGGCTTAATCACTATAATTATGGCCGCATTCGCATTCACTACAGGGTTTTGGACTAATACCATTTTTATTTGTGGTTTTATCTTTACCTATTATGTACTATACATTTTTTTAAGCATTGCTGTATTTGCTTCAGGAATGCATTTGTGCTGGAAAACAGTTGCAGCTACTCAATTTACACTATACATGGCTGTATCAAATATGGGACGTGCAACAGGTTCTGGTTTATTAGGAACATTACAAGCTAACTTTAGTTGGGACTACGTGTTTTTAATCATTGCTACTACACCTTTAATAATGGGAATTTTAATACAATTCATTAATTTTAAAAAACATAGAGAAGTCGTCGACAAATTCGTAATTTTAAAGCACACATTTGTCGCACCTCATGTGATTGAAGATTAAAGTAAATTACGTATTATGCTCACTCGATTCGGAGAAAAATTTACCGTTTTGTTTCAAAAATATATGCCAGACGCATTTGTTTTTGCTTTAATTCTTACTTTAATAACGGCATTATCAGCTTATATATGGCTGGATGCAACTCCTCTTAAAATTATTCAATCTTGGTACGATGGCTTTTGGTCGCTTCTTGAATTTGGGATGCAAATTGTTTTAATCATTATCACAGGTTTTGCTATAGCTTTATCGCCTATTATAAATAAAAGTATCGATAAGTTAGCAACTTATATAAAAACACCTAAACAAGTTTACTTTTTTGTTACGTTAATTGGTGTATTATTATCTTTTGTGAGCTTTGGATGGATTGTCATTGTTTGTGTCCTAGCACGAGAATTAGCTCTTAGAATAAAAGGTATCAACTACCCTTTCTTGATCGCTTGTGTGTATTTTAGTAATGGTGCATGGGTTTCAGGTTTATCTAGTTCTATTCCTTTGCTTCTAGGCACAAAAGACAATTATCTTATTGAAGCTGGAGTCCTTCAAGATACAATAGCTACCTCATATACATTAGGATCGACATTGAATATCGTAATCATGATTTTATACTTAGTCTTCGCGCCTGTCCTGATGCTCTTAATTATTCCTAAAATTAAAAACTTTAAAGAGCTAAAAGACATGTCTGATGGCAGTGATTCAGAAAGCAAATCTTCAGTTAAAGAAGAAGCCTTGAGTCAAAACTTAGATTACGCTTCAATTTCAGATAAATTAAACAACAGTATTATTCTTCAAGCAATAATTGTTTTAATGGGATTAAGTTATATCGTATATCATTTTTATACCAAAGGATTTGAATTGAATTTCAACATTATGATATTCATCTTTCTCATTATTGGTTTGGCGTTACATAAAACTCCTATGCGATATGTTATAGCCATGAAACGATCAAGTAGTAATGTGTCAGGAATTTTATATCAATATCCATTTTACGCAGGTATTATGGGTATCATGATTTATACAGGTCTTGGAGAAGAATTGTCAAATATGATTGCATCTATAGCTACAAAAGATTCTTATCCATTTTTCTCCTATATTACTGGAGGTTTAATCAATTTTGCGATTCCTTCCGCTGGTGGAGAATTTGCAGTTGTTGGTCCGAGTATAATCAACGCTGTTTCAGAAATTGGTAATGGCTTACCAGCAAATGACGTAACAGCAATGATTGCAAGAGCATCTCTTTCGATAGCGTATGGTGAAAGTTTAACTAATTTATTGCAACCTTTTTTCTTGTTATTAATATTTCCAATTATGGGTAAAGGAATAAAAATTCAAGCGAGAGATATAATGGGTTATTTTGTGATTCCATTTGTTATATTTTTTATAATTCAATCACTATTAATAACTTACATTCCTTTATAGAACAAACACTTCAATCAACCAACAACATAAACATGACATCAAAAGAAAACCATTGGACCAAACTAGAATTACAGATTTACATTTTACTACTTTGTGCAAATGCAGATTCAGAAGAAACGGAACTAGAGATTGAAATGATAAAATCGAAAGTAGATTCTGAAACATTTAATAAGATTTATAAAGAATTTAAAAATGATTCTGAAGATGAACAATTTGAAAAAATAGGTGACACTATTCATCAGCACGAATACAACAATATGGAGCTATCTAAATTTCGTCAAGAAGTCCATGAAATCTTTTTTAGTGATGAAAAATTCATGATGATGGAACAAAACTTAAACCGTATTTTGGATAATATCCTATATTAATAATGATTAAGTTCTTTAGGCATCTTAGACAATCCATGATTATGAAAAATCAAACTGGTAAATATTTAAAATACGCTATTGGCGAAATACTGCTCGTTGTTGTTGGAATCCTTATCGCTGTTCAGATTAATAGTTTTGTGAATTCAAGACAACTTAAAACAGATAATCAAGTATTCCTTAAAAAAATGATAACTGATTTAGAACTCAATAAAAAACGATTGAATCGACTTATGTTTGGAGATAAAAGTACGAGATATATCAGTCTTCAAAAAGCCATTAGGAATGATTCGATTGCTTTAAGAATGACATACAACGGACTTAAAGCCTCTGATTTAGATTACTTTTTAAACAATAATCTAGGTGCAGGTGGTTCTTATTTAAATCTTCATAAAAGCACCTATGAAGAACTCTTGAATACAGGTAAATTATATACACTAGGTTCTGAAGAACTTATTACTGCCATTAAAAATTATAATAAACGTTGTGAACGAGAAGATTTGTATAATAAAGCAAATACGAAAGGTATGAACGATGGTTATTTAAAACTTGAAAAAGGATTGAATAAAATTTCAATGGATTATTACATGGATTCAGAAAATTTCAATATTAATAATTACCCTTGGTATTTTGATAAACAGTCTGAGCTTTATCAAAACATGCAATTAGGGCTTGCCGATATGCATGGCGGACAAGCAAATAATTTTTATAAAATGGGTGAACTTATAAAATACTCAGATTCGTTGATTGTAATTATTAATAAAGAATTAGATAAATAATTATGATAAAACTCTTTCGGAAAATCTGTAAAAACTCAATTAAGAAAAAAATGTCATTCCGACCGAAGTGGAGGAATCTATTTTAATATAGCTGAGATTTCTCGACAAGCTCGAAATGACAAGAATAATTAAGTTGTATAATTTTAAAAAAAAGAATCAAAAGAAATAGATAAACACAATGATAAAACTCTTTAGGCATATTAGACAAAACTTAATTATGGAAAACAAAACCTCTAAATACTTTAAATATGCTATTGGTGAAATACTGTTAGTTGTTATTGGAATTTTAATTGCTGTACAAATCAATTCTTGGAATGAACATAGAAAATCAAAATCTAATGAGATAAAAACATTAACACAACTAAATATAGATCTTAAGTCTAACTACGATGAGATCGTTGAAATGACAGAATTTTTATCTCAACGTAATCAAGATGGTGAAAAAATTCTTAAACATTTAAGCAGCAATAATCAAGTCTCAGATTCTTTAAAATATTGGGTTGAATCTTTTAGTAGCGGAAATATATTCAACAATGCAAATACGACCTATAAAAACCTTGAAAACAGTAATGAGAATTTGATTTCAAATGATTCAATTCGATTAAAAATCACCTTAATATATGAAGGTGATTTTGCAAATATTCATCGTCGTGAGAAAATGGTATATGAAGAATATTTCCCAAACTATAAAAGAGAGTTATTAAAAAATTTCAAGACATCTCCTGTGATGGACAAATGGCTAGAAAACCAAACCTTAGAGGTGAATACACCAATTAATTTAGACGATTTAAAACAAAATGAAGCTTATAAAAATGTAGCTGTAGAGCTCCTTAACTTTAGACTATTACGTTTACGATGGTTAAACCAAACTATTGAACGGCTTGAAGCATTAATTAAAACTATTGATGAAGAAATTGAACATTTAAATCAGTAATTCATGTTAAACCTAAATAGAATCTACGCTTTTAAAATATTTATCGTTCTTGCTTTGCTTTTATTCAATTGCAATAAGAAACAACAACTTCCTGATCCTTTAGAAGCTGGCTGGAATAATCAAATGGTTTGTGAAGTTCTCGAAGACAATGAAAACCTTCGTACACTAAAATGCACTTTCCCTCCTAACGTTGGTCATGAACGCCATTATCACGATACACATTTTGGTTATACTTTAAAAGGTGGTACTTTCAGAATAACGGATACTACAGGAACTAGAGAAGTAACTATCCCAACTGGGTATTCATTTTACAACGAACGTGTCGAGTGGCATGAAGTCTTAAATATTGGAGATAGTACAGCTGTTTTTTTAATTATGGAGCCTAAATAATACAAATGAGTTATTTGTATTACTCACAATTCTTGTTAAAATTATAATTAGCTGACACCAATGTTATACATTTATAATTGTATTCAATATTGATGTTATGAATGGATTTGATATTGTAATGGTTATTGCCATTATTCTTTTTGCAAGGCTAGGCATTCGCTTAGTAACAAACTACATCAAAATGCGAAAAGAATCTGATGACAAAAACGATACGACAGACTAATACGCTACAGACTACAATAAAAAACCAAACCATTCCCATAAAGATCATAAAACCCAAATTCACGTGTTTTCCAAGGTGTATTATTTAATGCAGTATTTTCATGAAACACACCTTTGGTTTTATAGTCTTCGAACAAAGCGTCTGTGTTATCTACATAAATCCTCAACAAAGGCCTATCTATACCATTTTCCCATTCTATTGAATCATGCCACTGTAAATGAATTTCAATTCCGTCACGCCCAACACCTCCATACTTAGGATCATCACCAACATCTTTAAAATACAATTCAAAGCCCAGTTTTTGAGTGTAGTAATTAATAGCTTCAGTTACATTTTTAACAGGAGGCACTGGATGAATTTGTTTAAATACCCTTTCATTTCTTTTTTTATCTTTATAAATGTAACATTTTAATTACAGTGTCATCAAATAGTATATGAAACAATTTCTTTTAATAATAAGCTTACTGCTTACATTTCAAATTGCAGATGCACAAAAATTAAAACGTTCAAAATTGATTAAAAATGATTCGGTGTATTTAGGACTTATCAATCCGTATATAGCTCCAATTGAAATTCGACTATCAGCATTAGATTCTGTAAAATCATATATAAAAGTTAACCCTTATGGCCTACTAAAAGAAGGTGACACATTAAAACAAGCACTAGTCATTCCTTTAAATAAACTTAAGGATACGGCAGTCATAGATTTTAGAAATTATTTAAAATTCAGTGCCAAATTTGGTGATCCAAATGAAGATTACGATACAGGTTTTGAATATGAATTGCCTTTTCAAAAGGAAAAAACATATAGAGTGATTCAATCTTTTGGCGGCAAATTCTCTCATAACAAGACACATTCAAAATATGCGATCGATATAGGCTTACCTGTTGGAGATACGATTACTGCTGCAAGAAGAGGGAAAGTCTATTTTGTAAAAGAAGACTCAAAAGAACACTGCCGAACTCGAAAATGTGTTGATATGGCAAATAAAATTTACATCATTCATGACGATGGAACGATGGCACATTATGTACATTTAGATTTTGAAGGTGCTCTCTAGTAGCTATTGGAGATACTGTTAAAGCAAATCAACCTATTGGCATTTCTGGAATGACTGGGTTTACAACGATACCTCATCTTCATTTTGTATTGTACAAATCGAGAAGTATTTCTATTCCGTTTAAGTTTAGAGGCATTAGACAAAAGAAGCTTAAAACAATGAAGACGATTAGTAATTAATCTTTATTTGTTTAGAAACTAGCACATTGTCATTGACAACCCCTTCAATAAATAAAGTCATGTTGCTGTTTGTGTTTAATACTTTTAAAGAGATATCGCCATTGGCATCCACATTAGCATTTGGCAACCAATCAATAGTACCATATTCTCTAAAAAACTTACTCTCTGTAGATTTATATTTAGGAATATAAAATCGCTTGGGAGCTTCAAATGTTAATGGTATTTTGTATTCAGTAAACACTTTTTGTGGTTCAAATTCAAATCTTTTATTTGGATCTGTATATATTCTAATAACTCCAGCACCTCCTTTAAGACCTTCACCAATACCACCTTTATTTACTTCAATATAATCGACAGTTTTTAAACTAAAATTATTGAGTATATTCAAATCTACCAGGAAAGTATCATCTAAATATATAATAGGTTCATTGGAAGCATTAACAGAAGATCGCACATAAGCAAATATTCTAAACGTTGAATATTCATTAGTGATAGGGTCAACTTGTGGTGTTTCATCGACATTAAATCCTCTAGCACTTATGAATTGACCAAATGTTCTATAATTTCTTCGTTCCGCTTCTCCAAAATCAGTGATTGTGCCTAAGGATCTATTCTTAAGCTTTTCTATTCTTGTGTATTCCTTTTTAACGAGCAACTTAACCTCATCTAAAACTTCAATGTCACCAAACTTAAAATCTCCAACATCATTAATTGCATATTGATTAGCTGTTAACACGCTTTGAGGTTTATACTTGGTGTCAAATGTTTCAATTTTTGAAGGAGAAAATTGCAATACAACATTAGAAGGTCTCAATCCGCTATTTGAATTGATTTCTCCTATTCTCAATTTTTCATCATCTAATGGAAAAAACCCTCGTTTTTCAAACGATTTTTGGTTTTCATCTAAGGTCAGTAATTCTGACTTACTATTAACATTCGGATAGATTAATAAGTTCTTAGACTTACTATTATTTACGTTTATTATGTAGTTAACACCTACTTCAAAATCATAAATAGGTTCAGGTGGAGAATTAAAAATCTTCGTCCAATCATAAGCACTCCAACCTTGAGTGAGGAGTAAATTATCTAATTCATATTTCTTTTTATCTGATATGTCAGTGAAATAATATGACGCTTGTTCTACTGCACTTTTTAAATATGGCTGAAGGTAAATAGCCGAAATAATATTTTGGTGATGCTCGTAGCTCTTTGTTTCAGTAGGCAATACAGAAACACTTAAATTTTGAAGTTTTTGAATGTCAACAGATGGAATTGACAATTTTACATCAATACTATCATTTATCGTTACGGTAGTATTTATTTCAGATTTTAAATCAAATGGAAGTCCGTTGTAATGAAAATAAAGTCGTTCTGCAATTGGTCTATCTTGATCATCAAATAAAGTAAATATATTAACTCCTGGATACAAGTATTTTGAATCGATGGTTGTAACAGATTCTTTAGAGCCATTAAAACTCATCGTAGCTTCGGAGGCATTAGAGCCATTATGAATAACCAGTTTGTAATTTCTATTTCCAAAAAGTTCTAAGCCTTTGTCATTTGTTTTTAAAGCCAAGGCTATACCATTTTGAGCTTTAGTTTCTTTTAACGACAGTATCACTCCTAAATCTTCAGCTTTAGGTATGGTATAGGTTAATGTCTTGTCATCATACAAATACTCAATTTTATAAACGTCTCCTTTAGAAGGATTTAACAAAAACTTACCCATACCAAACTGGTTAAGTTTAACCGAACTTAGTATATCGCCATTAGTGTTTAAAATATTTAAATCTAAATTAGAAATCCCTAAACCCAATTGATTTTTCACAATAACACCAACTACATTTAAAGTTTCAGAAAGTAGATGTCCGCTTTCTGGAAGGACTTGAATATCTAGATCCTTTGATATAGATTCTGATTTATCATCAAGTTTATCATCAGGATTAATAACACTAAATGTTTCTAAAAAATAATTGTGCTCGTGACTGAAATTTCTACTCCAATTGGTATATGCTTTAAGTTTATATTCTCCACTAGAAAAAGTACTATCAATCATAAAATCACCACGAGACAATCCTTGATTCACCATCAAAAATTTTTCGGATTTCACAATATCATTCTCATCTAATATTTGACAATATAAATTACTCGTATTTGTAGATAGCTCTTTAATATCTTTAAGGAAAACATATGCACTAAAACCCATCATTTCACCTGTGATATAAGTAGATTTATTTAAATGCAGATAAATTTGTTCTCGAGATAAATCAGCGTAATCTTCATATGCATCAACTATTTCGCTAGATTCTTGAGTATAAGCAAATCCAAAAACTAGTACTGAAAGAATCAGAATGGTATGTCTCATAATTGATTAGATTTTAAAGGTGTATTCATCCAATAAGTCTTAGCAATCTCTAGATCATTCACCTTGGATTCTGATAAAGGTTTATACCTTAAAATAAATTCTAAATTGTTAGACTTTTGTTTATCCTCAAATATATCCTGTGCAAAAAACTCTCTATATTGAGAAGCCATGATTTTTGGAGACTTTGAGACTTTACGCTTAGTGATATCAAGAATGTTTTTTATTCTAAAATCAAATTTTGCCATATCGGTGTTTTCATCTACTTTTTTGGGTAAACTCCAATCAGCAATAGCAACTTTCACTGTTCTACCATCTATAATTTCAACATCTTCTACTAAGAGTTTTCTTTTTTCATATTTGAATTTAAAATCTTTTCTATCTACCGAAGTCGTGTCTAACTCATTATTAAATTTGACATAAAATGCTTGCTCATAGATATTGAAATCAACACTTTCAGTATCAAAGACAAATTGATCACTAACAACAAATCGATTATTAAAAGTGATATAATTCAAGTACATTAAATCACCTTTAGGCTTGTATTCAATTTCTACTTCAAAAAGTGGATTAGCATTATTCACCTCAAGTACTTGATATTCAAGTTTGTGTATTGCAAAATTATCCTTTGCAACAAAAATCTTACCTGAAGCAAGATGACTACTTCCACCCAAAAAGCTTTTAGCATCAAATCTTATTTCATAAATCACAGTATCATTAAGATATACTTTTCTATAAATCTTGAATATATGATTTTCTAAAAACTTCTCTTTAAAAACATATACAAAAGAAAAACTAAGTTGTTCAAAATTACGAATTGGATTATGCACATTTAAAATTCCAAGTTCGTTTCCACCTTGACCTGATAAGGTTGTGTTTTTTATATATTTTGAACTTCCGTCATAAGCAACCAACAAGGTTGAGTCTCTAGGAAAATCATTATTTTCTTTATAACTGAGTAATGCACTATCATTATAATCATCCATCATAATATCTGTATCGAAACCAGCATCAAATGATTCTATAATAGCCTCATTTAAATTATAATATTGTCCGTTAACCATTTGATAATCTCTGTAATATCCTATTGAAGAATGATTTTCTTTAGGATAGTTAAAAGGAATATTTGCAATTGCTTTTTTTACCAAACCGTAAGCTTCTAGTTCTTTTGTAGCTTTTGTTTTTCCTTTTAATACAACTTGATTTAGTAATTCAATTTTTGGTTTTAAAGTGATGATATTGGTTTTGTAATCTAATAAAGTAACAGCAGGAATAGTTTTTGTTTCAAAACCTAAACATGAAATGATTAAAGTATCTTTCAATCTTTTGAATTGATACGGAATTCTAAAATCTCCATCAACATTAGTAACAACTCCTTTACCATTATTCTTAAATTGAATTGTCGCATAAGGCACTGGATATTTAGTATCTGTTTCAATAATTTTACAGAAAATCTCTTCTACACTTTGGCCTTGAGAAAAACCTAAAGTAGTAATACAAATAATTATTATGGTAGTAATTTTCTGTTTCAAAATACTAAGTTTTATAACAAAGAAAAGCCCTGCTAATCCTTTACTGTTCCTGTAAAATGACTAATTTTTGAATTAATAGGATTTCCAGAAGTTCTTCTAAAAGAAGCGATTTGACCACAATGCCAAATTGCATCTGCTATTGGTCCATTAATTTGATTCCAGAATGGAAACTCGCGCTCGCCGAAAATGATCTTATACTGGGAAATATCTTCACTTTCTCTCAAAATATCAGCAGCTGTTTTTAAGTTTATTAATGCTTGACTTCTTTTGTGCTCATATGTCATTTGAGACTTTTCGACAGATCCGTTAGGCTTATGTAAAGTAGAATTAACAATAATATAAGATAAATCTAAAACATGATCTATAGTATCTTCAGCTGAACGAACATCGTCATTTGGTTTGTATTCTAAATCTTTATCTGATAAGTCTTCTGTAGCCCAATAAAATCGGAATCCTAGTCCATCAATCATTCTAGCTGCAACTGTTCCTGCTGTATAGGTTTCTGAATATTCAGGGATTTCATAATACGGCAGTTTTTGCTTTTCTTCAGTTTGGGCTTGACTAGAAACAGTAAATATCAAAGCCATAATGTATGTGATTTGTTTCATCTTATTTTGGTTCTAAGGTCATGGACATATAATGCAGTCTTTAATCCTTAAGTTTAACATCAGTGTTTATAGTATCTGTACCATATTTATCTATCAAATAAATTAAGGAAGTCATTGAAGCAGCACCTAATTCTAATTCACGTTTATTAACATGTTCGAATGTATCGTTTGCTGCGTGATGGTGATCAAAATAGCGTTGCGAATCAGGACGAAGGCCAGCCAAAACGATATTATCATTTTTGAGCGGTCCAATATCTGCTCCACTATAGCCTTCTTCAAAATAATGAATTAAATAAGGCTTAAACAAAGATCGCCAACTTTGAACTTTAGTTAAAAATGCTTCACTAGACTGGAAACTAAATCCTCTAGGTGTGAAACCACCAGAATCACTTTCTAAAGCAAAAATGTGGTTCTCACCTTTTTGTTTAGCAACTTCAGCATACTTTTTACCACCACGTAATCCATTTTCTTCATTCATAAACAATACTGCTCTGATTGTTCTTTTTGGACGAATCCCACTTTCTTTTAGTAAACGTAGAACATCCATAGATTGAACTACACCAGCACCATCATCGTGTGAACCATCACCTAAATCCCAAGAATCTAGATGACCTCCAACTACAATAATCTCATTAGGATATTCACTTCCAGTTATTTCGCCAATCACATTATAAGATTGAACATCTGGCAGCTTTTTGCAATGTTGACTAAAGTAAAATTTTATGTCTTTATTAAGTGCTAGCATTCCACTTAATAACTCTGCATCATTTGTACTAATCGCTGCAGAAGGAATACGTTGTGAATTTGGTAAATCGCCATAACCCATACTTCCTGTATGAGGATAATCATCTAATCGTAAATTCAGAGAACGAACAATAGTCCCAACAGCTCCATATTTCGCAGCTTCAGCAGCACCTCTGTAACGCTCAGAAGAACAACCGCCA
>NZ_JBGCCX010000047.1:0-31988 GCF_045105015.1 Psychroserpens sp. | reverse complement strand
TTAAGTTTGGCACACCCTTTGCACTATGTGTATTGTAAGTGATTATGAAGATCTTAAACGAGGAGTGATTACCTCAAATAAAGGAGTAAGCATTTACATTTGGTTGGTTAGTTAGTAAAAAAGCATCTCAGTCTTGAGATGCTTTTTTAATTTTAAGACACTACGAATTTTAAATTATTAGCTTTTAATAAATGCAGTTATAGCTTGTATAAGTTCATTAGATATAGCTCTGTATGACTCATTATACGATTTTGAATTCTCTAATTCTTTTCCTTCAATAATAAACATCACGTGATTCATATTATCAATTATTTTTATCTCAGCATTAGAAGAGGCGTTTTTTAAAAGCTCGGCTTCCGAAACAGGCACTTGTAAATCCTTTGTGCCGTTTACTATAAGTGTTGGAATTTTTAATTCTTTTATAAGTTCCTGAGGATTGTATTTCATCCAACTCATCATAAAAGGCTGAACATCTGAACTAAAAATCGAGCCTAATGCTTGAGGGTATTCTGTTATAA
This sequence comes from Psychroserpens sp., assembly GCF_045105015.1. Lineage (GTDB taxonomy): Bacteria > Bacteroidota > Bacteroidia > Flavobacteriales > Flavobacteriaceae > Psychroserpens. The sequence goes on along the minus strand of NZ_JBGCCX010000047.1, from coordinate 31,470 downwards.
TGGTTCCTTTTTTGAGTTTTTCAAACGCTTTTTTAGTACTTTTTACAAGGGCAGGATCCATTTGTGTGATTTGATCTATGATAACGCTATCTATTGATTTACCTGAACCAGCAATAGATATAAATTGATTAATATCATTTTTGGAAGCTACCAGACCAACTAAACTCCCTTGCCCGTGACCAATAATAACAATTTTTGAATATTTATTTTGAGACTTGAAATGTGAAACAATAGTATTTACATCAGAAATAAAATCATCAAACGAAATATTTGGATCGACTTTTCCTTTCCTTATTTGTTTAACAATACGTTTATCATATCGAAAAGTAGAGATGTTTTCATTTGAAAGTCCTTCAGCTAATTTCTTTAATGCGCCATTATTCTGAAAGTTTTGATTACCATCTCTATCAGTCGGTCCAGAATCAGCAACAATGATTGCTAAAATAAAACTATTATTATTTGTAGGGGTTAACAATGTACCATCTATATGATCGTTAATTGATATATCTTCAGAAGAAAATTTTAATTCTTGACTAAAACCTACTGTAGTAAATAAAAGGAATAGGTAACTAATTAATTGTTTCATTTAATAAGAGTAGTGTTAAAACGAAATCAAAAATACGTAAAAAAGTATTCTATTTAATCTAACGATTTTATTCTTAAATTATTTGAAGCGTTATTTTTTTAACAATTCTTAGTGTGTATTTCATCGGTGAAATGCATGTTTTCATCTATAAATGTTAAAATTAAGTGTATTTCATCGATTATTTATGTATTTTAACTTGTAAATTGAAATACTGTTCTATATTTGAAGTGTACTAAAATTTAGTTTTTAGTTCAATGGATTAATTAATTAATATTTGCTTATGTGCTGAGTTAGTGACCCTAAATCTACCACATAAATAAAACGCAAATTAGGAAAACCGAGATTGAGGGATCTCGGTTTTTTCTTTTTATAGAGTTTGTATCGTTCTGAACGTTAAATTAATTCGCTCTCCAATCTCCTTTTTTGTCTTTGCAATTTGATGTAACCAATAGTGTTGCATTGTGCCTTTCATTATTAATAGGCTTCCATGTTGTAATGCTATTTTATATCGTTCTGATTTTACTGTACGATGCTTAAAATGGAATGGTCTTGTTTCGCCTAAACTTAATGATGCTATAATTGGGTTTTTTCCTAATTCTTTTTCATTATCCGCATGCCAGCCATTACTATCATTTCCGTCTCTATAATAGTTTAATAGTACTGTTGTAAATTGATGCTGTGCTTCATTTTCAATGTGCTGTTTAATATCTAATAATTCTGGAGTAAAAGGTTTGGGTGTCATTGTAATATTAGAGTAGGAGTAGTTTAAGTTGTTTTCTGAAAAGAGCGCAGTTAGTCTTGGCTGTTTGTAGGTTTTTCCATATACTATTATGTTGTCTTGTTGCCAATCTGTATTTACTTTTAAATGTTTAAAATAGAAGTTTGACATTTCTTTACTTAGGAAGTTCGGAATGTAAATCAACTCTGCATTTGGCAATATTAAAACCGTTTTTTCTTCAGAAAATAAGTCCATCACTATTTTTTTATCTAAATTAGCCTATCTCATATGAAACTCAAAATTACATTCATATCATTTATTTTATTTCTAGCTGCTTTTACAGCTCAAGAATCATTAGGACTTCCAGAAGGGTTTGTGTATGCAAAAAATGAAATTCCAGATTTAAACGTAGAGCTGCGTTATTTTACAACGAATAATTTTGTTGGTGATACAATAGATGGCTACAGAGCAAATAAGTTGATTCTTACAAAGGAAACTGTTGAAGCACTTATAAATGTTCAACACGATTTACAGCAGCAGAATTTATGTTTAAAAGTTTATGATGGTTACAGACCACAACGTGCTGTGAATCATTTTATGCGTTGGGCTAAAGATTTGAATGATACCATAAATAAAGAACAATTTTATCCTGATATAGAGAAGCGCTTTTTATTTCGTGAAGAGTATATTGCTACACGTTCTGGACATAGCAGAGGAAGTACTTTAGATTTAACTATTATCGATGGTATTACTAATGAGCCATTAGATATGGGAAGTCCGTATGATTTTTTTGGAAAAGAATCTTGGGTAAATCATAGTGATTTAACAAAAGAGCAGAAGGAAAACCGACAATTATTGCAATCTGTAATGTTGAAACATAATTTTAGGAATTATGCAAAAGAGTGGTGGCACTTTACGTTAAGATGGGAGCCTTTTCCTAAAACGTATTTTGATTTTGAGATACAATAGTTAAATTACAGTTTAATAGTACCACCATGCCCAATACATCAATCCAAATTGTAATGGAATTCTCAAAATAAGAACCCATTTAGGGAGACCAGCACTTGCTTTTTTATTAGAGAGCATGTAAAAATGAACCAACAAAAACACAGTAAGCATTGCTATAATTCCATAAACGGCAAAGGTTTTTAATTTTGGAATGCAAAGCGCTAACCCTAAACCAATTTCGGCGATTCCACTAGCATAAACTAAAAATTTATGATTTGGTAAATAGCGTGGCATGATTCTCAAATAAACTTTAGGTTTTATAAAATGCATTAGTCCAGCTAAAATTAGCATTAGAGGCAACACATAAAACTGCCAGCTACTATTCATCTTTGTAAATGTTATAAGAAATTCCAACCCCATAATTGTTAAGGTTAGTTCGTAACAAACTTGATTCTATACCATTTCCTTTTTTAAATTGAACCCAATTGTTACCGTTAATGAACACACGTTTAATATAAGTTCGATAACTATCAATTTCATCTGTAAAAGGCAGTAAAGGCCTAAAATTGGTTGGGATTTTTACGGTTCCTGATTTGCCTTTAATCTCTTTATATTTTTTGTTTGGCAATAGTTTTCCTTTTGTATCTGTATAACCTAATACTTGAAGTGATACAAAAAAACCGTTTTCAGGAAAGATGATATCATGCTCTGAAACATCAAGTTGAAACTCATCTCCATTTTTTTCAGTAGCTCTAAAAACGATATTACTATACACCAAAGGCTCTCCAGGATAACCATCATCGTTTGCATAAAATTTTACTTTAAACAAAGTAGAAAAAGCTCTTTTGTCAGCATTACTACGTTTCCGTTTTTTCCAATCACGTGACTCTAAAGTAATAGGAAATAAAACTGAAGTTATTTTTTTTAACTTATCATCTTCATTGGCGAAAAATACAGCAATCTCACTTTCAATGGTTGGAAGCCAACATTTGTAATAATCATCATCTAGATAAGGTTTTAGCGTTTCTTTTTTAAACTTTTTATTAATAGTTGTCCTTATAACTATTTCATCTAGTGTATTTGTTTCAGTATCTAAAAAAATAGTTTTTGGAAGATTTACAGTAGCGATCGATTTATCTTTAAACCCTAATGCAGAAATGAAAAGCGAATCGACATCAGGATATAATTTTTTAGTAAAAATAAAATCTCCTTCGTCATCAGCAAAAATACCTTGCCCATCTCCAAAAGAAATAGTAGCATAAGAAACAGGATACTTTGTTTCATTGCTAAGTACTTTTGTTTGAGCAAATCCACTAACAACAATACATATGAGTACTCCTGTGAGATATTTATTTAACTGATGCAATCCAATTATCTATTTTTGTTTCTAGTAAAGCTAACGGCATACAACCTGATTCTAAGACTTGATTGTGGAACTTTGCAAGTTCAAAATCATCTCCTAATGCTTTTTCTGCTTTCACACGTAATTCTAATATTTTAAGTTGACCAATCTTGTAGGATAATGCTTGTCCAGGATTTGCCATGTAACGCTCGATTTCTGAGGTAATACTTGCTTCACTTTCAGCCTCATTTTCCAGTGAATATTTAATCGCTCTTTCACGAGACCAACCTTTTGTATGTATACCTGTATCAACAACTAAACGAATAGCGCGATGCATTTCCATGCTTAGCATTCCAAAGTATAAGTAAGGATTTTTATACAAACCTAGTTCCTTTCCTAGTGACTCACAATATAGAGCCCAGCCTTCTCCATAAGCACTATACCAAAGAGTTTTCCTGAAATCTGGAAGACTAGTGTTTTCTTGTTGTAATGAAATTTGATAGTGATGTCCTGGAATGGCTTCATGTAAAAATAGAGCTTCATCAGAAAAGATATTGTATTTTGTTGCATCTGGAATTGGAGTATAAAAAATCCCAGGTCTTGATCCATCTATAGCTCCAGGATTGTATTCGGCACTTGCTGAAGCCTCACGAAAAGCTTCAGTACGTCTAACTTCAAACGCTGTTTCTGGCTTTAAATCAAATAATTTTTCAATTTGAGGTTTCATTATATCATGAATCTTATTGAAGTTTTCAATAACTTCTTCAGGCCTTTTAAAAGGCATTAGGTCTTTATTTGTTCTTACAAAATCAAAAAATGAAATGATATCACCTTCATAACCTACTTCTTGTTTAATAGTTTCCATTTCTGTTAAAATACGAGCTACTTCTCTTAATCCTAAATTATGAATTTCGTCAGCAGTCATATTTGTCGTTGTGTATTTTTTAATTTGATGCTTGTAGTAATCTTTTCCATTCGGAATGTCTGATACTCCACTAGTTGTTCGACCAGCTTTTAAATAAGTCGTGCTCATAAAATCGTATAGTTTTTTATAAGCAGGCGCTATGTCATTTTTAATTCTTGAAGCGAAAGCATTGGTGATTTTTTCTTTGTCCTCATCAGAGAAACTATCGGGAAGACTTTTTACTGGGTTATAAAATAGATGCGCTTTCACATCAGTTGTTGTCAAAGCTTTTAATTGCGGCAGTACTTTAACAATCAAAGATTTTGGTAAAACATGACCAGCATCAATACCTTGTTTCATTTTTTCTTCAGCAGAATTCATCCATTGTAGGTAACCATCTATACGCTCTATCCAATTTTTATAGTCTTTCATTGTTTTAAAAGGCTGAGAGCTAGATCCACTAGCTAATTGTCCAATAGTTAATTGTAGAGTCCACATCTGGTTAATTGGAGTATAATCTTCGTTGTATTTAAAACCATCAAGATTTATGTCACATTCCCAATTTAAAATTTGCTTGCTTAATTGTTGGTTTGAAGTGAGAGTGGCATCATCAAATGAATTAATATTAGATTTATAATTTTGATAGTAATCTTTTAATTCTTTTGCGTAATTATCAGACAGGAAATTTGGTAATTGTGCATTGTATCTGTTATCTCCAGCAGCAGTTGCGTTTAATGGATTAAGTTTTAATCCATCTTCGTAGTAAGCTCTTAAAACAGTTTCAAATTCTGCATTTGTTTCCACAGTCATTTCAGTTTCAATAGTCTTTTCATCTTTTTTACATGCGGAAATGCTTAAAGTGATTGCAATAAGAATTAATAGTTTTTTCATTTTTATAATGTCATTTTCAAATTTAAAAAGCTAAAGGTACACAATCTTAGACTTAATAAAAGCAAAAAAACTGCTATTGATTAAATAGCAGTTTTAAAAGTTGGTTGATAGGTGTTGTCTTATTCTTTATCTAAGTTTTTAGTCATATTAAAGCCTAAGAATAAACCTAATCCAGCCATAAAGAAAATTGTTGCTGGATATACAGCTTCTTCGTTTAAACTTGTATAGTTATCTAAAAGTGAAGCTATAAATACACCTACACCAATACCCATTAATAGTAAGGCTAGATTAAGTATGAGTACTTTCCAGATTGGTGCCGTTTGCTGTTTCCCTTTCATGAAAATTGAAGCGTCTGCACCTTTTTCAATAAGCGCCAAACGCTCTTTGTTTCTTGTTGAAAAATACAAGTAGAATACTCCAAAAATTGAACCGAATATGATTCCCATAATTATAACTTCCATAATGTTGTTTTTTAATTGATTAAATTTATTTGTTCTGAGCTTATGACGACACCTATTCCATTTTGGTTACACATTTTAAAAAAAAAGTTTTTCAATATACTGTAACCATTTAAATAATTATGTCGTCTCACTTTAAAAATGACCACCAACGATAAAATACTCATCAATCAAATTGTTGAAGGCGATACTAATTCATTTGCGATATTAGTAGATCGTTACAAAGACTTGGTGTTTACTTTAACATTAAGAATGCTCAAGAATAGAGAAGAGGCAGAGGAAGTCGCTCAGGATACATTTATTAAGGCTTATAAGTCATTAGATCGTTTTAAGGGTGATTCTAAATTTTCAACATGGATTTATAGAGTAGCTTATAACAGTTGTTTAGACCGAATAAAAAAAAATAAAAAGCATTTAAATAATGTTGAAATAAATGAGTTTACAGAACATCAAGTGATCAGTATCGATAATGCTTTAGATAAAATGGAAGTTGAAGAGCAAAAAGAAGCAATCCAAAGATGTATAGGTAAATTATCGAGTGAAGATAGTTTCTTACTAACGTTATATTATTTTGATGACTTATCTTTAGATGAAATTTCAAAGATTATTGGTATTACAACAAATTCTATAAAGGTGAAATTATTTAGATGTCGAAAAAAATTAGCAGCTATATTAAAATCGCAATTAGATTCAGAATTAATTGATTATTATGAAAGAGAACGCAGATAAACATTTAGACGATTTATCAAGAAAAATAATTGGTAAATCAACAGTTGAAAGTCCGTCGTTTGAGTTTACCCAAACGATAATGTCTAAAATAAGTGCTTTAGGAACCACTAAAGCGACCACCTATGTACCTCTAATTTCAAAAAAAATGTGGTTACTAATAAGTATAGGTATGTTTTCTGTAGTTGGCTATGTTCTCTTTGGCGCTTCAAATAATAACAGTAAGTGGCTAGATTACTTGAATCTCAATAATTATATTAATTTTTCCGTCATGGATATATTTTCAGATTTTAACGTATCGAAGACAATGTTTTACATCGCGCTACTTTTTGGAATTATGTTCGCAATTCAAATACCAATTTTAAAACATCAATTAAATAAGCGTTTAGAATAGGGTCAATCTTTAAAATACCAGAACGGTATTCTGCAAACAGCATGTCTTACTGTGTCTCCTTTTTTAATGCGTTTACGCAAAACTTTTAAGAGGTGTTTGCCTTCTTCTAAGTCTTTAATGCTTACAAATGTTTCAAGACCTAGATTTTCTTTTTTACTTTCTGTGAGAATAAATTCAGAATCATAATCTGTTGAGTCAATCCTAACTGTATAGACATGATTTAAAGTTTCCATATAATCTTTACGTTTTGTTCTTTCGGGTGAATCATAGTCATTTATGATTATAATGTTACTCTGTAAACCTCGTTTATCTTTTTCTGGTTCTAAATCGGGATTAAACCTAAAAATATTGTTTTCAACATGATCAGTAAACTCCATGAAAATATTTATATAGGGTTCCGTAATCACCTTAGAAGAAATGGCAAATTCATCTATAGTTACATTATCCTCTTTAACTAAATCTATATAGTTTCTTCTATTTGCTGTTAATTCTGAAGAAAAGTCTGCTCGATCAAAATAATTAGAAGGTTTGTAATTAAATGAGGTCATAATCAGAATCGCAAAATAAATAGGAACCAATACGAAACTTAAACGCTTCCCAAATTTATTATCAAGAAAATTATAGACCAATGGTCGATACAAAAAGGAAAGGGTTATAAAACTGAATACCCAATAAATTGGGAAATAGATTTTTGATGTCCATTTTTTCTTCTTTAGCCAACCTTGCGTAATAAAATCAATGAAAGTAAAAATCGTTCCAAAAACAATAAATAATATGAGTGCAACACCTAATATTGTTCGAGCTGTTTCAGGTAAATTATCATTATCAATTATGTAATTAGCGATCAAGGCTATAGACAAGATTGTAAACGTCAAGGCCAAGACATAAAAAATCAATAGATATGAAATGGCAAACATTACACTGCAATAATTCTCTAAAGTAGCCACATATTTATCAAAGGATCCTACTTTTTTCTTAAGGTATTTAGTGAATTTTTCACTGTAATTTAATGCATCATAATCTATGTCTCCAGAGACATAACGTAGACCTAAAGCTCCGATCCATAGACCACGAAGCACCACATGAAGCAGTAAATTAAAAATAAGTATTGCACATGAAATAAGAGCTATCACTAATACTATAAACTTAACTAACTGTTGTTTTGATTGGGCTAAGTTAGCTGCATCGCTAATTGGTTCAACCGCAGTAAATAGACCAAAAATGGCGAACCCAGAAATAATTAATTCTAATTGCCAACTCTCCTCTTGAAGTCTTTGTAGTAATTTTTTAAATGCAGGATTGTTATAATCTGAACTCATAAAAGTTGGATTTGTGATTAAAGATAATCACTTTTTGAAAAAAAAATCAAGAAATTTGAAACCCTAAATATTTTATTTCGTTATTGATAATGAAAGCTAACCAAATTTAAATGTCAAAAACACATCATATTTTAATTTCAAGATGCCAAAAGCAAGATGAAAAAGCGATGATGCAAGTTTATGATTTATACTGTAATGCTATGTTTAATGTGGCTTGTAGATATTTAAATGACGAGGATGCAAAAGATGCTATGCAAGATGGGTTTTTGAAAGCTTTTATCAACATTAACAGTTATGCATTCAATTTTACGTTTGGAGCTTGGTTAAAGCGAATCATAATCAATACTTGTTTAGATGTTTTAAAGAAACGAAAGCTTGAGTTTTCCAATATTGAAGTTGAAGATGTACAGATTTTGGATGACACAAATTGGTCTTTCGATTCAACTATTACCAAAGAAGAAATCGTAGTCGCTATTAACAAACTCAACCCAAAATATAAGGTTGTAATCAATTTATATTTAGTTGAAGGTTATGATCATGAGGAGATTTCACAAATTTTAGAGATTCCTATAAAAACCTCTAGAACCCATTTAAGGCGTGGAAAACTACAATTACAAGATTTACTAAAAGATAAATACCATGACGCAAGATATTAGAGATTTATTTAAAGAGGAAGATAGACTTGAGAAGCAATTGCCAGAAGGTCATAGAGACGAGTTTTATGAAAAACTCAAGGCTTCAAAACCCAAGCTACTAGTGTCGTGGCTATTGGTGAAAATTGCTGCAGTTATAATTATAGCATTAACGATTGGGTTTTTAGTTGTTCCATCAAACTTAAACACAGTGAAAGAATCTCCTATTGTGGCTCAAATTGAAACGATTGAAGCAGAGTATTTAGCAAATATTGAAACAGAATGGCAGAGTTTTATTGCTATTGCTAATGATGAGTTTTTGATAGAACGCTTCAGAAAAAAATTAAATGAATTAGATGCTGATTATAAAGCGATTTCAGCAGAATTTAAAACGGATACCAATAATATTCTAGTGATAGAAGCCTTAGTGGATAATCTTCAAACACGTCTTCGAATATTAAAAGACATTCAAAAACATATCAAAGTATTAAATCAAAAAACCGAATCTCATGACAGTACTATCTAGAATTTTTATATTGTTACTCATCACAACATGGCAAGTTAAGGCTCAAGTTAAAGAGATTTATAAAGAAAGTTTTGATGTTGAAAATTTAATGGACTTAAACTTAGATTTAGAAGGTGTTCATGTTGTAATTGTGCCTTCTGAAGATACTAAAATTCATTTTGATTATTCTGTTGAGTTTGAAAACTATTCAAAAAAAGACATGAATAAAATCTTAGAAGGAATAGAAGCGTCTGCACAATTAAACCCTAATCAAATAGATATTAAAGCTCATAGTGTTAACACTTTAAGTGATGTTTCGTTTAGTGTTGAAACACTATTTGGAATTACTTTTGAAGGCGATTATATTAGTTTTAAAGAGCCAACATCAATTAATTTCAGAAAAGGAAAACAATACTTTATGGCTATTAATAGTAGTTCTAGAACTAAAAGTTTAAAGGAATATTTAAAAAACTTACGAGAGGTAGATGGAAAAGGTAAAAAGATAAAGATTAGCACAAAAAACGTTAAGATATTAACGACTAATTTCATTATTAAATTACCTCAAAATCTCAATTTAAATATTAAAGCAACAAATTCTAATATGAGATTTAATCTAGATTTGGAAAGTCGATTAAGTGTTACAGCAAGAAATACAAGTTTTAAATTTCAAAATATTACTAATTCTTTAAATAGTTTTGACATTGTGAATGGTAATTTTAGAAGTAATTCATTGCGTGGAGGTTCGTATAAATTTGACCATGTTGATGATGTGCAAGTTGCCGAACTTCAAGATGTGATCTTAAATAATGAATTTACAACAACCAAAATTGGTGAGATTGGTAATAATGTTGAAATAATAGATTTTAACAGTAAGTTTTGGGTTCATAATTTTTCAAACGGGTTTACTAATTTTAAAATGGATACAGTGTATTCTGAAATCAATCTATTTTTTCCAGAAGACATGGATTATTATATTGAAACATTCGGACATAATACGGTTCATTATTATGGTGATATCATCACTGAAATTGCTCCAAGTCGTGAAAACCAATCTTCAAAAATGATGGTTATTGGAAAAGATACAAGTCCAAATAAAATATTGATTAATACAACGCATGGTATTATTAGGTTTGGTGAAGATTTTATTGATACATCAAACTAAGAATTATATCATCCAAAAAATACGTCATGTAAATAACGACCTGGAGTAAATGTAAATGCACCAGCTATAATAATTGCACCAAAATAGAGTAAGATCATTTTTCGTTTATGTGATTTTACATTTCCTTTCTTAATAGCTAAATAAGCTGTAGGTACTGTCCATAGTGTAAGAAAACTAAAAAGATGAATCCATCCAAAGTGATTAAAGATACTCCCACCAACAGCAGCAGGCATAAACAGGGTTACAATAGCAGTAAATAACATTAGCACCATGTAGATTCTGCCAAATTGCTTGTGAATAGTTGTTCCTTTTTTTATGATTAAAAGTAAACCACCAATAAATACACAAGGAATTATAGTGTATAAATGTAAAAACATTAAAAATTCGTAAGTCATATTTACTGTTTTAAGGTTTCTAAATATAACTAAAAGACACTGACTATATTAATACCAACGCTTCTTTTTCTTTTTAGAACCTTGACCTTTACGTCCTTTTTTGTGCTTACTACCTTTTTTCTTGTGAACAATAGGCTTTGCCTTGGGATCTAATGGATAAGGATGATTGTCTTCAACAGGAATTTGTACATTAATCAATTGTTGAATGCTTTTAACGTAGCTTTTTTCATCCGCAGAACACATGGAGTAGGAGTTTCCAAAATTTCCAGCTCTGCCAGTTCTACCAATGCGATGTACATAAGTTTCAGGAACGCTTGGTAAATCAAAATTTAAAACGGCATCTAATTCATTGATATCAATACCTCGAGCAGCAACATCTGTGGCAATTAAAATATTAACTTCAGCGTGCTTAAATTTGTTAAGTGCAGTTTGGCGCTCACTTTGCGTACGATCTCCATGAAGACGCTCAACTTGATATCCATTATTGGTTAATGTATTCTCGAGTTTGTCAACTCCAAATTTTGTGCGTCTAAAAATTAAAATACGTTTTCCTTTGATTGTGTTTCGTAATAAATGTAAACAGAGTTCTATTTTATTGCGTTTGGGCACGTAATAAAGTACTTGGCTCACGTTCTTTGCCGTTGATGAGGTTGGAGTTACCTCAATTCTTTCAGGAGTTGTTAGAATAGAATTTGCTAACTGTTCTACTTTGAAGGGCATAGTAGCCGAAAACAATAAAGATTGTTTGTTTTCGGGACACAAACGTTCAAGTTTTCTAACGTCATCAATAAATCCCATATCTAGCATTAAATCGGCTTCGTCTAAAACTAAAACTTCAATATAGTCTAAGTTTAAAACATCTTGTTTATGAAGATCTAATAATCTACCAGGAGTTCCAACAACAATATCTACCCCTTTTTTTAAAATGTCAATTTGAGGTTCAATACCTGTGCCTCCAAAAATAACTGTCGTTCTTAAATTGGTATACTTAGCATAAGTTTTGAAATTCTTACCAATTTGACCAGCAAGTTCTCGTGTCGGACTTACAATTAATGCTCTAACTTTTTTACCTTTTTTTGGCGCATCCTGTTTATCAAAAAGTATTTGTAAAATAGGAAGTGCAAACGCTGCTGTTTTTCCTGTGCCAGTTTGAGCAGACGCAATCACATCTTTTTTTTCTAAAACATGTGGAATAGTTTTCTCTTGAATTAAAGTAGGTTCTGAATAACCAGCCTCTTCAATAGCTTTTACTATAGATTTATTAAGATTTAGTGCTTTAAAGGACATGCATTTACATTTGTTGTAAAGATACAGGTTTGTTAAGTTGCAACCTAAATTAGTACATGCTCTTCACCTTTCTTAGCTTGTCTTCCCAAGTTTGTAGGCTGTCTTTGTGGTTTTTTATGTTTTTAATGACATCTCTAACTAACGGATTAGACTCATCAACATTAGAAAAGAACTGCATGTTATTTTCTAGTTGATTTATTTCACCTTTGATTTCGCTAATTTTTTTTCTGATGTAATTTTGTTCATTATCTAAAAGTCTAGTATCATCTGGTTTTGATAAAGATTCTAACTTGTTCTCAAACTTAACCATTTCTAGTTTTGCTTTATCCATATCTAGTTTACCGAAAAGACCATCAATAACTTTGTTAAATTTACCGTCAATAAAACGTTTATTATTAGGCACGCGTCCAATCGCTTTCCAATCGTTAATTTGTGCTTTAATTGTTTCTATATCTTTCTCTGGTTTTCCAGCTAACTCAATGCCTTTAACAGTTTCCAATAAAGCTGATTTTTTCTCAAAAGCTGCCATTTCTTCTTCACTAGCCGCATTTCTTTCAGCATGCATTCTATCAAAATAATGATTACAAGCTTTCTTGAATTGTTTCCAAATTTTGTCACTATCCTTTCTCGGTACGTGTCCAATCGATTTCCAATCAGATTGTACTTTTTTCATTAAAGGTGTTGTGGTCTTAAAATCTTCGTTGTCTTTATTGTCTTCAGCAATTTTGATAAGATCTTGCTTTTTTTGAAGATTGTCATATTGGTCTTTTTTGAGCGACTTATAGAATGTGTTTTTATTTCTGTTGAAATTTCTAACAGCAGTCTTAAATTTTGTCCATGTCGCATCATTTACCTTGATAGGTACTTTTCCAGCATTAAAAAAATCTTGACGTAATGTTTCAATAGATTTGATTTGCTTTTGCCATGCTTGATGACTCTTAGGTTGCTCTTGTGCGACACTTTCAATCTTAGAAATAATCTCTTCTTTTTTTGCTAGATTCCCTTCGTATGCTTTATCTAAATCAGCATAGTAGGCTTGACGTTTATCGTGAATTGTTTTGGTAGCATTGCTAAAACGTTCCCAAATTTCTTCTCTATGTTCTCTGCCAACAGGACCTAATTCTTCTTTCCAAAGTTTGTGAAGTACTTGCAATTCTCTAAATGAACGATTAATATTATCGTCTTTAGCTAATTCTTCAGCACGTTCAATAATTTTAGTTTTTTGATCAAGATTATGCTTAAAATCCATATCGCGTAAGTCGCGATTTAAGTGTAGAAAATCATAGAATACTTCTACATGATGATGGTAAGAGTTCCAAGCGTTATTGTAACGATCTCTTGGAATTGGGCCAGCATTTCGCCACTGTTCTTGTAGCTCTTTAAAATGCTTGTATGTTGTGTTGATGTTTTCTTCAACATTTATAAGTCCTTTAATCTCTTCAATAATTGCAAGTCTGTTTTCTAGATTTTGCTTTAAGTTAGACTCTAAATTTTTATAATAAGCGTTTAAGCTATTTCTATATGTTTTGAAAGCGTCGTTGAAACGTTTTTTTACTGGAGTCGTGAAGTAAAAATCAATGATGTTTCCACCTTCACTCAAAAACTCTTCTTTTTTTTCGTCAAGTAATGCACCAAACTTAGAATGAAATTCAGATTTAATCTCATCTACTTGAGATTTAATCGTTTGTATTTTTTGATTCTCAGTAAGCGATTCAAGTTCATCAACAAGTTGCTCCATTGTCATGGCATGATAGTCTTTACTTTCGACTTCATGACGTTCTGCATTAGCTTCATCTTCGGCATCTTCTGCATTTGCTTCTTCAATTTCTTCTACATGAGCATCAGCTTTTTCTGTAGTTTCAACGTCTTCCTCAGTGATTTCTTCTGTTGCTTCGGAAGTTACTTCAGCATCATTTGTTGCTTCTTCAATAATTTCTTCTGTTGCTTCGGAAGTGGTTTCAGTCTCAATAGTTGTATCCTCATTTTCAGGAGTGGCTTCAGACGTTGTTTCAACCTTGTCTTCTAAGGCTTCTTGATTCTCCGTAGCTGAAGTTTCAGAGGCTTTTGAATCCTCAGAAGTTTGAGGCGTTTCATTTGTATTTAAATCAATCTTTCCATCTGCGTCTTGCAGGTTATCGTTCTCAGACATTTTTCAATGTGTTTTATATTAGAAGGCTAATATACTAATAGGTGGTTGATTTACAAAAAAGAAGCTTTATTTAGAAAGGTTATTTGGATGAATTCCAAATTCGCCATGCTTTTTCTGCTTGAAATTCCAACATTTTGAGTCCATTACAGATTGTTGCGCCTTTCATTTTTCCTAATTTTAGAAATTTTGTTTCTTCTGGATTATAAATTAAATCGTATAGCAGATGTTTATCTGTAATTCCTTCATAAGGAATATTAGGACAAGAATTTACATTGGGATGTGTTCCTACAGGAGAACAATTGATGATGATATTATAATTTTTGATATCGTCAATAGTTAGACTATCGTATGTGAATTTATTAGTTGATTTTGGTGTTCTCGATACATAATCAAACTTTATTTTTAATTTCTTTAAAGTGTAAGCAATAGCTTTTGAAGCGCCTCCTGTACCAAGAATTAAAGCTTTGTTATGATGTTTTTCAAGCAGCGGTTTTATTGATTTCTTAAACCCATAACAATCGGTATTAAAACCTTTTAGAATTCCATTAGAATCAATAGTAATTGTATTTACTGCACCAATTTTATTTGCTTTTTTATCTATATGATTTAAATAAGCAATAACCTCTTCTTTATACGGAATAGTCACATTGAGCCCAAAAATATTGGGATTGTCATGAAGAAGTTTTGGGAATTCTGAGATCTCTTCAATATCAAAATTTTCATAAGTATATGCTAATTGCTCAGCTTCAAATTTTGCAGTAAAATAATTTTTTGAGAACGAGTAAGCGATGTTTTTTCCTAATAAACCAAGTCTAGACATGTCTTTTATTTGTGCGTTGACCATACCATTCAAGGGCAAGAACTATTAATATTCCTATGATAATATATCCAAATGCGATATAAGTTTCGCTATGAAGTTCAGGTAAAAAACGTTCGTAATTAGCAATAATTTTTTCTCCCCGTGAATCAAATAAAAAACTGCCATCATCCTCAGTTTTAAAAATGGTTTTTTTCCAAGGCCAAACCACACCTAGAGAGCCAATTATAAAACCAATAATTGATGCTGTAGTAATGCTTTTAAAATGTTTGAGCACATAACTTAATACGTGGGAAAACGTTACTAACCCTGTAACAGAGCCTAAAGTAAAAATGCCTAAGACTTTTAATAACCGCATTCTAACTTGGTTTTTTACAAAGCTAAAATCGCCAGTTATCATCTCTGAAAATGTATCATATAATGCATTCACAGCATCAACTAACAATAAGACATAATTACCTAAAAGGATTAAAATAAATGAACCAGAAAACCCTGGAAGTGTCATGCCAGAAACACTAATTATTCCACAGATAAAAACAAAAAATAAGTTGTCATTTTCTTTTGCAGGATCCAAAAAGCTGATGCCTACTCCCAAAATCACACCTATTGTTAAGGCGACGATACTCTTATAATTCCAGTCTTTAAAATCTTTATTGATATAGTAAATTGAGCCAATAATCATTCCGAAAAACATACTCCAAACATATAACTCGTAATTCTTAAGAAAATAATCTAGAATCTTTGATACACTAAAATAACTGATAATCATCCCAGAAAAAAGTAGGATTAAAAACTTTCCGTTAATGTATCTGTAAAAACTCTTAAACCGTCCATTAAATAAAAGTCTGAACGCAGTTTTGTTAACCCGTTGTAATGAATAAATAAATTCTTCGTAAAACCCAGCAACAAAAGCGACAACACCTCCTGAAACACCAGGAACTTTATTAGCAGCTCCCATAGCCAGTCCTTTAATGACCAAAAACAGACGATCTTTAAAGGTTCTAGTAGCTTCCATTATAATTTTTCTTTTTTACTGCCTAAACTCTCAAGTATTAAAATTGTTGCAAACCCGATGACAACAAAAATAATTGCAAATAAAATGTTTGGCTCACCATCATAAGCAGAAGGTAATATACTTTCATCTAAGGCCGTAACTTCTAGCCCTTCAGAGTTTATACGTGTTTTTAATACGTTTTTCCAAGGCCATATTTTATTTAGTGATCCTATCATAAACCCTGTTAAAATCGCTAACGTCAAGTTTTTATGATGTTTAAACATCCAGTTGAGAACTTTAGAAAACACTTTAAGTCCTATTATAGCTCCAATACCAAGCATGAAAAAGTTTAGTAAAGCTTCTTTTAAGATGTCCCAGTTACCAGTAGTTATACCTTCAATAAGATTATTTACAGTATTAATTGCAGTTTCATAAGCGCCAAGGATAAGTAAAATAAAAGCGCCAGATACTCCAGGTAAAATCATAGCTATAATCGCAATAAAACCACAAAATAAAAGATAAATAGGACTGTCTGGTGAAGCAAAAGGTTCAGCCAGTGTTATAAAGTAAGATAGGATAGAGGTTAGAATAATTGCAATGAAAATGTTTGGTGTCCAATATTTAATTTGTTTGCCAATGTAAAGAATACTAGCTAAAACAAGTCCGAAAAAGAACGACCACAATAAAATGGGCTCATTGTGTAAAAGCCATTTGATAAGTTTAGCTAACGATAAAATGCTAATAGCAATACCTGAAAATAGTGCCAATAAAAAGCTACCATTTATAGTTTTCCAAGCGGTTTTAAATCCATGTTTTTTCCAAATTTTAAAAACATCAAGACTAAGATTGTCGATGCTTTCGATAAGCTCTTCATAAATACCAGAAATAAAGGCAATGGTTCCTCCAGATACACCAGGAACAACATCAGCAGCTCCCATGGCAATACCTTTCAAAAGAATAAATAAGTAATCTTTAAACTGTCTAATCATTTTTTAAAATAAGAACAGTAAAGGTATGAAATAGGAATGACTATTGTCAAACTAAAAATGAAATGATTTTCTAAACCAGAATACTAGATTAGTTATTTTTTCATATCTGAAATTAGTTGTTGTACGGAAGGTTTTTGTAAAACATTTGGAAATAATTCTTCAAGAATGAATTCAAACTCATGATCTAATAAAAGTGCATTTTTTAAATGATAATGCCCTTTACTATTTTCGTGTAATGCAAAGTTTAAACCAGCTAAACGAAATTCAATTTCTGCTGTTTCAGGGTAGAATTCAGCAGCTTGAATTAGACTTATAATTGAAGCTTCAAATTCGCCTAGAGCAATTAGTATATCTGTTCTTGATAACCAAGTTTGAAGTTCATAATTGCCTAAGTCTAAAGATTTTTTATATCCACGTTCAGCTTCCTCTAAGAAATTAAGACGGTGATTTATTTGTGCATATAACTTCCAATATATTACATTTTCACTGTCAATATTAATAGCTTTGTTAATATAAAATAAAGCTTTTTGAAAGTTGTGTTTTTTATTATAAAACTTAGTTATAGCAATCCATCCCTTGTCTAGTAAAGGGTCTTCATGTACGGTTTTATAAAAATATTGTACAGCCAAATCATCTTGACCTAGTTTTTCATGACAATGTCCAATTCTTAACAAAGCAAAAGAAGTTGGTTCATCTAAAGCTAATGTGATTTTATAATTTTCTATAGCTTCTAGATACTCCTTTTTCTTTTCTAGTACTTTTCCTTTTTCTAGGTAAGCACCTACAAACCTGTCATCTGATATGATAGCAAATTCAAAAGCAGCTAGCGCTTTGTCATAGTCTTTAATTGTAAAATATTGACGGCCTAATTGATGCCAAGCAACTTCGCAATATGGATTTTTATCCAGATAAATATTTAAAAAATCTATAGCTTCGTTGTTTTGATCTAGAAAATCATAACAGTAAATAATATTGTATAAAGCAGAATAATCTTCAAGGTCTAATGCTAAACATTTTGAAAAATATTCTCTAGCATTTTCAAATTGATCTAAGAATAAATATTCCATTCCGATTAAGGCAAACAAATCTGTTAATCCATCATCACCTTGATTGAGTGTCAAAGCTACCTTTAAAGTTTCAATAGCTTTTTCATGCAAATCTTGTTTAGAGAATACACTAGCCTTTTGAATATAAATTTCTTCGTTAGAAGGTTCAACAATATGAATCTCATTTAAAACCTCATCTGCTTCTGAAAACTTATTCTCCATGATGTAAATTTCAGTTAGAAACAACTTCAAATTTACAGATGTTGGATGTTGTTCTAGACCTAATTTGATGGCTTTTTTTGCTAGCGCTATTTTACCATTTTCTAAATAATGATGGATTATGTTTTCAAATTCGTTTGAATCAAAAAACAAAACATGGTTTGTTTTAAGCATCGATTCAAAGCGAGTGAGGGAAAAATTGTTGTTGTCATTAGGCTGACTAAACTCCATAAGCGAATTTGGATTAATCGTTATTTAAAATTACTCTTATCAGTTCAAAAACATCATTTTTAGTGCCAATGTTTTCAACAAAGTAATTAACAGTTGTAGTTCAAGATTAGATGATTTATTTCTAATAATTGATTATCAGATGATTAAACAAAATTAATTAGCTTTTGATTTGGTGAAGATATTATCCAGAATTTGAGTTATGATCATGCATCCTTTTATGATTTCTTCGTTTGAAATGGTTAATGGAGGCGTAATTCGAATCGCTTTAGGTTCAAAAAGTAACCAAAATAAAATGAGTCCTTTGTCTTTTGATTGCAGAATCACCTCGTTTGTAATATCTGCGGAAGGTGTTATTGCCGCTAACATTAATCCTCTACCGCGAACTTCTGAAATGAGTGGATGTACCAGAAGTTTACGAATCAATTGTTCTTTTTCAATTGCTTTAGCCATCAGATCAGATTCAGTAATTTCTTTGACTGTAGCTAAAGCTGCTGCAGCTATTACTGGATGACCACCAAAGGTGGTAATGTGTCCTAATTTTGGTTCATTTTGAAGTAAATCCATCATAGGTTTAGAAGCAGTAAAAGCTCCAATTGGCATTCCGCCACCAAGTCCTTTGCCTGTCACTAAAATATCTGGTATACAATTATAATGTTCAAAACCGAATAATTTTCCTGTTCTGCCAAATCCTGGTTGAATTTCATCAAGAATTAGTAATGCTCCAACCTTGTCACATTGTTGGCGAACGTTTTCTAAATAATCATTTGTAGGTTCAATAAAGCCAGCGCCACCTTGAATAGTTTCCAAGAGGACAGCAGCAGTCTTTTTGGTGATTTTATGTAAATGTGATTCGTTATTGAATTCAATAAAACGAACATCAGGCATAAGAGGTCTAAATGCAGATTTACGATCTTCAAATCCCATTACACTTAAGGCTCCAATTGTATTGCCATGATAGGCATGATGTGCTGAAATAATTTCACTTCTACCAGTAACACGTTTAGCTAATTTAATTGCACCTTCAATAGCTTCTGTACCAGAGTTAGTAAGGTATGTTGTTTCTAGTGGTTTGGGTAAGTTATTGGCTAAAATTTTAGTTAATTCAACTGCAGGTTTTTGGATGTATTCACCATAAACCATCACATGTAAATATTTGTTTAGTTGCTCCTTTATTGCTTTTACAATTTTGGGATGCTTATGTCCAAGACTACATGCTGAGACACCTGCAACAAAGTCAAGATGCGCTTTATTATTTGTGTCGTAAATGTAAGATCCTTCTGCATGAGCAATAGACATTGCTAAAGGGTGAGGTGTTGTTTGTGCTTGATATTTAAAAAAGTCATCTTGCATTAGTTACCCTTCTTTTTCTCGTTAACCAATGGTTTTGGAAGATTTAATTGTTTTACAGAATCACGCTGTGCTTTAATAAGTTTTGTGGATTTCGGTAAATTTCTTTCTGCTTTGTTGATGTCATCTTTATCTTTTTCTCTAGCTGAATCCATACGTTTGAACATGGCTTCATCAAAGAATTCTTCTTCTGGAATATATTTGTCGAGACCTTTAATAATTGGGAGTTCTAAAGGCGGATCATCACTAAATAGGTCTTCTATACTATTCGGACGTTCATCGCCTCGCCAATCAAACCCTCTAAATTTTCTGGCATTTTCGGGAAATTGTGATTCAGGATAAATTTCACCATCAACTTGATTTATAAGTGTAACAATTTTATAGCCATCTTCAAATTTCATATTGATTTTAGCCGATTTCGATTTATTAATACCTATCAAAGAGTCTTCTTCGTTTCTTGAATAAAATATGATTTCAGCATTTTTGATGATATCAATATTGTATAATTCATTATTTTCAAATAAACCGATTAATTTCTGACCTTTAATTTGGTTAAACCCGTCACCAATAGTGTCTTTGCTGATTAAAAATGCATTGTTAAAAACCTTTAAGGAATCGAGTTCTTCTTTTTCTACATTAGAGATTAAGTGTATAGAGTCACCTGTCATTTGATTGCCTAAATTCCAAAGAATCGGTTTCCTATCTATTGCATAAGAGTCTGAAGAAGAAAAACGTTTTAAATTAATGAGTTGAGTTAAACCAGATTTGTGATCTGCGTGAATAGAATCTGCTTTCCCACTCATATCACTTTTATACATTTTAGCATTATAAAAGGCTCGAGTAATACGATGTTCAGGTTTGCCAGTAATCATTAAAGTATCTGCATGAATATAAATGGAGTCAGTTTCCTGAACAGTAATCGCTAGAGCTCGTTTGGTTATAAATACGGAGTCTTTAGCTCTAAAGACCTCTGCGTAATGACCTTTGATAATACTTTTGTTTATCGTATCAGTAACTACAATATTATTGGTAGCAGAAGCAAAACTTTGGTTTCTATCAAAATACAAACTATCACCAATTACTTCTCTGTTGTTGTAATTGATTTTAGAATTTTTAATAAAATAACCAGTATCATTATTGGTATCATAAAAACCACGTTCACAATAAATTTTACTAGAATCACCAACAATGGTTGAAGGACCATACATGTACGAATGTCCAGAATCAGAATAAAAATCGAGTTGATTAGTATCAAGAGTATACTCAGGATTCACTAACACTACATCTTTTAGAAAGCGATATTTTTTGTTGTTCATATAATAACGACCAACCTGACTTGTAATTGTTCCAGAAGAATCCCTAACTACCTTACCAGTTGTTCTGTAATACGCTTCTTGTTTTGCCCTATCAAAATAGAGCGTGTCTGTTGTAAGAACAGATTGAGGTTCTGTTAGTACGACATCGCCAGCCGCAAAGGCCATTTGTGTAATTCCGCTATATTCAACATATTTAGAAGTCATATTAATACTGTCGCCTTGTTTTACAACTACATCACTGAAGGCTTCAATAAAATCTTCATTTTGATAATAAATAGCTTTGTCGCACCACATGTCTATACCTTCATGTATGATATGAATTTGTGCTTGATCACTTCTTACAAAAGTCGTTATGTTTTCTCCTTTAAGTGAATCTTTGACAGTAAACCCTGAATATTCAATTCTAATTTTTTTTGGTTCTTGAGAATAGGAGAGTAGTGCTGATAAACAACAAGTGAGTAAAAATATGTATCTGAAAACTGGATTCAAGATGTTATGTTTTGCTCCAAAAATAACTATTATCTCTTCGGAATAGTATGCCTTAACAGATTTTTAATAGAAGAGCCTTAAGTTTGTCTATTGATAGTCTGAGTTCTATCAGGTCCAACTGAAACAATAGTGATAGGGATTTCTAGTTCTTTTTCAAGAAATGCTATATACTCGTTTAATTCTTTAGGAAAC
The DNA here is from genome assembly GCF_045105015.1 of Psychroserpens sp. GTDB lineage: Bacteria > Bacteroidota > Bacteroidia > Flavobacteriales > Flavobacteriaceae > Psychroserpens. The sequence continues at coordinate 9,414 of NZ_JBGCCX010000047.1, read as the reverse complement.
TGAGATATGTCTCTCATTTTTGTAAGGTCTTCTTTCCAACCTTTAAATTCTGTATAAATTGGCGTCACATTTTCAGATTCAATATTAAAAGGTAAATGTGAAATAGTCTCCCCTTTGTATTTGTAAGCAGTACATACTTTTAGAGTTTTAAAACCTGAAAGTACATCACCTTTCATCATGCTTAATTGAGTTACGCCATTAACTTGGCATGCATATTTGAGAGCTACCAAATCTAACCAACCACAGCGACGTGGTCTTCCAGTTACAGCTCCAAATTCATGACCAATTCGAGCCATGTCCTCACCAATTTTATCAAACAATTCTGTAGGAAATGGTCCAGAGCCAACACGAGTCGTATAGGCTTTAAAAATTCCGAAAACTTCTCCGATTTTATTTGGTGCAACACCTAATCCGGTACAGGCACCAGAAGCTGTTGTATTTGAAGAAGTCACAAAAGGATACGTTCCAAAATCAATGTCTAGTAACGAACCTTGCGCACCTTCAGCTAAGATAGGTTTATTGTTTCTAAGTGCTTGATTTAAATACTCTTCACTATCAATAAATTGTAATTCTTTTAAACGTTCAACAGCAGCAAAGAATTCAGCTTCCATTTCATTTAAATCATATTGAATGTCTACATTGTAGAATCCAATCATAGCTTCATGTTTGTTAGCTAATGCTCTATATTTTTCTTTCCAATTATCAAGTTCTAAATCACCAATTCTAATACCGTTACGACCAGTTTTATCCATGTAAGTTGGTCCGATGCCTTTTAGTGTTGAGCCAATTTTTGCTTTTCCTTTTGAAGTTTCAGAGGCTGCATCTAAAAGACGGTGAGTTGGTAGTATAACATGTGCTTTTCTTGAGATGATTAATTTTGATTTATAATCTAAATTAAATTGATCTAAACCATCTAATTCCTGAACAAATACCACTGGATCAATAACAACACCATTACCAATAACATTGATAGATTCGTCATGAAAAATACCTGAAGGAATTGTTCGTAATACATGTTTAATGCCATCAAATTCTAAAGTGTGTCCTGCATTTGGTCCACCTTGAAAACGAGCAATGATATTGTATTTGGAGGTCAATACATCAACAATTTTTCCTTTGCCTTCGTCTCCCCATTGTAGTCCTAGTAGTAAATCTACTGCCATTGTATAATCTAGTTAGTTGGTTTGTTCTTTGTTCCGTAAAAGTAGAGTGAATGATTAGAAATTGAAATATCAAAAACGTCTTCAATTGTTTTTTTAATTGATTGTATTCTAGGATCGCAAAATTCGATGACTTCTCCTGTGTCAGTTAAAATAACATGGTCGTGTTGTTTGTCGAAGTATGATTTTTCATAATGTGCTTGATTTTGTCCAAACTGATGTTTGCGAACTAAGGCACATTCCAGAAGAATTTCAATAGTATTGTAAAGTGTAGCACGACTAACACGATAGTTTTTATTCTTCATTTTGATGTATAAAGACTCAATATCAAAATGTTCTTCACTATCATAAATTTCTTGAAGAATAGCGTAGCGCTCTGGTGTTTTTCTATGACCTTTTTCTTCTAGGAATTTTGTAAAAACGTTCTTTACAATCTCTTGGTTACTCTGTTCTGTATTTGTACTCATAAATTTGTGATGCGAATTTACGTAATTATACTCGTGTTACCTTATCTATTCCATTAATTTTTTTAAGGTTATTCATTAGTTTTTTCAACATTGTATTGTTAGTAACTACAACATTAATCTTTCCAGAAAAGACACCACCATCTGTATCAAAACTTATACTTTTCATATTTACATGCATGTTTGAAGAAATCTCTTTAGTAATATTATTAACCAATCCTAAATTGTCGATTCCTGATAGAGTGATTTGTGCAGAAAATTCTTGTTGAGACGAATCAATCCATTTGGCTTGCATGATTCGATATGCATAATTAGATTGTAAACTTAATGCATTCGGACAATTTTTTTTATGAACTTTGATACCTTCATTAATAGTAAGAAACCCAAATACTGAGTCACCTGGTATTGGGTTGCAACAGGTAGATAATTTATAGTCAAGTTGTTCTTCTTCCTTACCAAAAACCAACATATCGTATTTAGCAGTAATTTCTTGTTTATCAAGATCAGGTGCAACGGTCGGCTTGCGAATTTTACTTTTGATATACGACATAAACATGTTGCTTCTTGAAGCCGCATATTCTTTAAGCATCTTGTTGTCTATGGTGCCAATACCCACTCTGTAAAATAAATCCAGGCTGGTTTTTAGTTTGAAATAATTAACCATTTCGTTAACTGACTTCTCATCTAAACTGATTTTAAGTTGTTTTAGTTTACGTCTTAAAATCTCTTTTCCATCTTCAGCTACTTCTTTTTTCTCATCTTTCAGCGACGATTTTATTTTGCTTCTTGCTCTCGCAGTTGTGGCATAGTCTAGCCAGTTACTATTTGGTTTTATGTTTTCAGAAGTTAATATTTCTACTTGATCTCCACTATTTAATTCATGACTTAAAGGCACTAATTTTCCATTTACTTTAGCGCCTCGAGTTTTCATTCCTACTTGTGTGTGAACACTAAATGCAAAATCTAAAGGAGTTGCTCCTTTGGGTAAAGATTTTAAATCTCCATTTGGTGTAAATACATATATTTCTTTGGAGTATAGGTTGAGTTTAAATTGCTCGACAAAATCAACGGCATTCATTTCATTGCTTTCTAATGCTTCTTGTAATTTGTCAATCCAAGTGTCAAGGGCATCTTCGGCATTTCCTTCTTTGTATTTGTAATGTGCTGCATAACCTTTTTCAGCAATTTCATTCATTCGTTCACTACGTATTTGTACTTCTACCCAACGACCTTTTGGTCCCATTACAGTAATATGTAATGCTTCATATCCAGTAGATTTAGGAGATGATATCCAATCTCTAAGACGAATTGGGTTAGGTGTAAAATGATCTGTAACGATGGAATATATTTTCCAAGCTATAAATTTTTCGTTATTTACATCAGATTTGTAAATTATTCTAACCGCAAATTTATCGTAGACTTCATCAAATGAAACCCCTTGTTTCACCATTTTACGCCTGATAGAATAAATAGATTTTGGACGACCTTTAATGTCGTAATTTAAACCTTCTTCATTCAAAGAATTTACGATGACTTCTGAAAATTCTTTAATATAATTATCTTGTTCTTCTTTACTTTCTTTAATTTTTTCAAGAATGTCATTGTAAACATCTGGCTCTGTATACTTTAACCCTAAGTCTTCAAGTTCTGTTTTAATATTATACAGTCCGATTCTGTGCGCTAAAGGCGCATAAATGTATAAAGTTTCAGAGGCGATTTTTTCCTGTTTATCAGGTCGCATCGAATCCATAGTTTGCATGTTGTGAAGTCTGTCTGCTATTTTGATGATGATGACTCGAACATCATCATTTAATGTCAGAAGCATTTTACGGAAGTTTTCCGCTTGAGTAGACACATCTTTGTCTTTGTTTAAAGATGAGATTTTTGTGAGGCCATCAACAATTCGAGCAATAGCATCGCCAAACATTTGAGAAATATCTGCTAATGTATAATCTGGATTATCTTCAACGACATCATGTAGTAATGCAGCAGCTATACAAGTAGCATCTAAGCCAATTTCGCTAGCAACAATTCTTGCAACAGCAATGGGATGAAAAATATAGGCTTCACCAGACTTTCGACGTTGGGTTTTATGCGCATCAACAGCTACTTCAAACGCCTGACGAATTAATTTCTTATCAGTTGTTGAAAGTGTTTGATAACTTACCTTAAGAAGATCTTTGTAAGCTTTTGCAATCTCAGCATTTTCCTTTTCGATATCTACTTTTGCCATAAAACTAAAGTAGCAATAAGAAATGTATTGTGCAACGGGTTTTTTAAATAACTTGGATTAATTATTTTTTAAATTCCTAACACGTTCTAAAAGTGTAGGATGCGAATAGTGCATAAAGACGTATGAAGGATGAGGTGTTAAATTACTCAAACTATTTTTTGAAAGTTTTTTTAGAGAAGAGATAAGGGGCTCAACTTTGTATGTTGTCTTTGCATAATCATCTGCTTGATATTCAAATTTTCGAGACATATAATTCATAACTAGACCGATAATTTCTGAAATAGGAGCGTAGAGCATTCCGAAGGCAATCAAGCCAACATGAAAACTTGGAATCTTGACACCTAAAGCATTTGACAATAGTGGATTTGATATAAAAATTGACAAGATATATAGCATGATTCCTGTTAATAATATTGATGATGCTAAATTGAAAATAATATGTTTTCGTTTATAGTGACCAACTTCATGAGCTAATACTGCTACAATTTCATCTTCTTCTAAATCGTTAATTAAAGTATCGTAAAGTGTGATTCGCTTTTCACTTCCGAAACCAGAAAAATAAGCATTAGCTTTGGTGCTACGTTTTGAGCCATCTATGACAAAAATATTTTTTAAACTGAAACCTACGGATTGTGCATATTCTGAAATTTCCTCACGTAAGGGGCCGTCTTCTAAAGGTGTTTGTTTATTAAATAATGGTGCTATAAGTCTGGCGTAAAATAGATTCATAAAGATTGTAAAAACAATTATAATTCCCCATGTATATAACCAAAATTGTTCTTCTGTTTGTTGATAAAACCAAATGATAAGTGCTAAAATTCCACCACCTAAAATAACGCTCATTAAAAGACCTTTTATTTTATCTAGGATAAAGGTTTTTACTGTTGTTTTATTGAATCCAAATTTTTCTTCAATCACAAAGGTTTTATAAACTGAAAAAGGAGTAGAGATAATATCACTACCAATCATAATAATTCCAAAAAATAGAAGCGCTATAATAATTGGATGTTCTGAAAAATTTCTTGCAATGTCATCGACATATTCAAAACCATCAAGAATTAAAAAGCCAAGCGTTAATACTATTGAAAATAAGGAACTAAAAATTCCGAATTTATAATTGGTTTTTTTATAGTCTTGAGATTTTTTATAGTCCGTTTCATCATAAACATCATTAAGCTCTTCAGGAATAGCATCGTTGTAATGCTTTGCATTAAGGGCATTAAGAATTTTATCAATTATAAAATTGATAAGAATAATGCTAATAATAATGTAGAATAAAATTGTTGCGGTCATATGTTAGTCGAAATCTCGTTGTCTCTTGGCTTCAAAAATAATAATTCCTGCAGCAACAGAAACATTCATGCTGTCTATTTCACCTTGCATTGGGATAATGATATTTTGAGTTGAAGCTTGTAGCCATTCGTCTGTTAATCCATCTGCTTCAGTTCCAACAACTATTGCAGTAGGTTTTGAATAATCTTGAATGTGATATTCTGTTGAAGCCTGTAAAGCTGCACAATAAATAGTGACGTTATTTTTATTTAGAAATGCTATAATTTCTGATGTTGAACCCATAGCTATCTGAGTTGTAAATACGCAGCCTACACTCGATCTAATGATGTTAGGATTGTATAAGTCGGTTTTAGGATTTGCTATAATAACAGCATCCACATTAGCTGCGTCTGCTGTACGTAAAATTGCTCCGATATTTCCAGGTTTTTCAGGTGCTTCAGCAACGAGAATTAAAGGCTTTTTAGATTTAATTTGTAAATCCTCTACATGATGAGGTTTACTTTTAATAACAGCTATAATGCCTTCCGTAGAACTTCTATACGCTAATTTTTGAAAGACTTCCTTTGATATTTCAATAATGTTATGTTGAGAAATGTTAAAATTATTGAGTTCATCTTCTGAAATTAATTCGGAATAAAATAGGAGTGTTTCAATGTCATAACCTCCTTTTATAGCTAATAATAATTCACGCTGTCCTTCAACTAGAAATAATCCGGATGTCTTTCGTTCACGAGATTTATCTTTAAGCTGAAGCAGTTCCTTAACATAAGGATTTTGTGTGCTAGTTATAGATTTAATAGACATAAATTGAAGTCGAAGAAGTTATAGGTTTTACTTTACAAAAGTACACTTTAATTAGGAGCAACTTTTAATAATTTTAAATGGATTTAAGTTTAAAGGTAGGGATTTGTATTGTTAATCTGTTTTATAAATGAAAATCTATAAATATGCTTATCTTTAACTGATTTTCAAATTCTTAACAGCTTAATTAAAATCAACCGCTCATGAAAAAATTATTACTTTTAGTATTACTAATCTCAACGTTTACTGGTTATGCTCAACTAGGTATTAATCAGCCTTCAGATTATCTAATATGTGCTCAGAATGACATTGCAGACTTTGATTTAGATGTAAAAACTCCAGAAATTTTAGGGAGTTTAAATCCGGCTGAATACGATGTAACATATCATTTATCGGAACCAGATGCATTTAATCAAACGAATGCATTGTTTAGTCCTTACACAAACACAGCGAATCCTGAAGTAATTTATGCTAATGTTACTGAATTATCTACAGGTAATTTTGAAGTGACTACATTTCTTTTAATAGTAAATTATATACAATCATACACTTGGTCATTTGATTTGAGTGTTTGTGATTCTGGTACTCAAGATGGTTTTGCAGTTTTCGATTTAACTCAATTGGAACAAGAATTCATGAATGGAAATCAAGACATAATACTGTCTTATCATGAAACTTTTCAAGATGCTACAGATGGCACCAATGCAATTTTTAATCCAACATCATACACTAACATTGTACCATACAATCAAGACATTTACATACGCACAGAAGATCCTTTAACGGGATGTTTCTTCGTGAATAATGTGCCTGCATTATATTTAAGTGTTGATTCACTTAATGTTGCTAATGACCCAACGCCTTATGACGTTTGTGACGATAATGATGACGGAATAGTCACTTTTAATTTGGATAACAAAACTTCAGAAATTTTAGGAGGAAATCAAAATCCAACACTTACAGTAACTTACCATGAAACACTTTCGGATGCTGAAGGTTTTTTCAATGTGTTAAGTCCTATATATACCAATACAATACCATTTGCTCAAACTGTATATGCAAGAGTAAGTCAAAATACTGGTGATTGTTATGACATTATAACATTAGATTTAGTAGTAAACACTGATTGTGTGTCTGCATCTTCAGTTTTAGTTGAGTTTTGTGCAGAAGCAAATACGCCTCTTGAAGTAGATTTAACTTTTGAAGAACCTAATATCGTAAATGGTCAAAATACATCAGACTTTATATTTACCTATTATTATTCTGAAGCAGATGCTCAAAACGAAAACAGCCCGATAGCTAATCCAGAAGTTTTTCTTACTAATGATAATACAACTATAATTTACGTACGAGTAGAAGATGCACAATCAACTAATTTCACTGTGATTGAATACATTATTGTTCTAAATTTCAATCCGCTAATAGAATTTTATGGTCCATTTACGATTTGTGGTGGGAATGACATTGTGTTGTATCCATTCATTAACAATAATAATGGTGCTTATGAATATTTATGGAGTACTGGTGAGACAAATCCAGAAATTATAGTAAATACAGGAGGTGTTTATACGGTTACAATAACAGATTTAATTTCTGGTTGTATTTCTACCGAATCAGTTGAAGTCATTGAAGAAGATGATGCACCAGTATTAGCAGATGCAAGTGACTTAACCAGTTGTGATTCAAATACTGTATTTGATTTAACATTAACATTACCTGAAATATTAAATGGTCAAGATCCAAGTTCTTTTATAATTAGTTTTCATAATAGTTTTAATGATGCATCCTCAAATGATAATCCAATTATTGATGTTGATAATTATATCGCTACTAACGGTGTTGAAACCATTTTTGTTAGAGTACAAAATAGTGTTAATGCTTGTTTCTCAATTTCTGATTTCACTATTACGACTGAAAGTTTATGTGTTGTAGATGTCGATTGTGCTCAACCCGTAACTAATACATTTTGTTATACAAATGGAACTGTTGTAATGTATCAATATACAAGTGTTGATGGTAGTCCGCTTCAAGTCTTTTTTACAGAAGGGCAAGTTGAGGTTAATTATGATGAACTCGTAGTTTATGATTCTGATGGATTTACAAATTTAAATCCTACTAATATATATGGTAACAATGGTGATCTAGCTGGTTTAAGCTTCTTTTCAAGTGGAGACAGTATTACAGTATTTGTAGATTCTGATGGAAGTGTATCATGTCAAGATCAAGGTTACACACCTATTTCTTATGAAGTTAGTTGTGCAGATCCAAATGCTGTGCCTGACTGTAACGTCATCTTAACTCAACCCTTAGATGGAGCAACTGATGTTGATGAAAATACAGATTTATCTTGGATAGCGCCTTCAGGTGTGGTTACAGGTTATAAAATTTCTCTTGGATTAACATCTGGAGGAACCGAAGTATTAGATAATGAAGATGTCGGAAACGTATTAACTTATGATATGGGAATTCTAGATTTCGAAGTCACTTATTATGTTACAATAACACCTTATAATACTAATGGTGATGCAGATGGTTGTGCTGAAACTAGTTTTACTACTAGAACAAATCCATTTCAAGCACTTGTTTGTGAAGATGGTGTTGTAAATACAACATACTGTTATGATAATGATGATACTAGTGAGTTTAGTTTCCAAAGTTCAGATGGATTGCCACTTACAATTATTTTTAATGCAGGTATTACAGAAACTAATTTTGATGAAGTTTATATTGTAGATTCAGATGGAACCATTTTAAATCCTGATTTGGTATATGGAAATTTTGGAGATTTTGCAGGCCTAACTTATACTTCTACAGGAGATTCTTTAACTGTAAGATTTGATTCAGATTTTACAATAAGTTGTGGTCAAGGAAGTGACTGTTGTACGACTGAATTCGATTTTGATGTCTTCTGTGCTTCTACAGTTGGATTTATTCAAGTGAATGCCTTTGTTGATGATAATGCAAATTCTATGTATGATGCAAATGAATTTAGTTTCTCTAATGGTTATTTTACTTATGAAATTAATGGTGATGGTATGATTAATACAGTAAATTCTTCAACTGGTCATTTCCAAATTATTAGTGGCAATGAAACTGATGTTTACGATATAACTTTTAATCTGTATGATGAATCTGAAGCTTGCTATGATATTACAACAACGAGTTTTGATAATATTTCTGTAGCTACAGGTAGCACAGTAACTATAGATTTCCCAGTAGTTGAAGAGCAAAGCTGTGAAGATTTAGGGGTGTATTTAATTAATTATTGGGCACCACCAAGACCAGGTTTCACTCATTATAATTTCTTAGTTTTAGAAAATCTTGGATTTACAAACATTTCATCTGGAACTGTAGAATTCACTCATGATCCATTATTGGTTTATAATGCAGTGACTAGTGTCAATCCAAATTATACAATAACCAATACAACTACAGGCTTTACTGTTGATTTTGTAAATCTGCA
>NZ_JBGCCX010000046.1:0-5630 GCF_045105015.1 Psychroserpens sp. | reverse complement strand
CATAATTTTAACGCTAGAAGTGAAAATATAAACAACAAATTAACTGAAATTAACTTAAAAATAGTGTATGAAAACATTTTTAAATAGCTTGTTATTGCTAGCTTTTTTGTTGCCTGCAACTTTATTTGCTCAAACTTTGGTAACAGGAACTGTGACAGATCAAGCTGATGCATCTCCATTACCAGGCGTTAACATACTCGTCAAAGGAACTACAACTGGAGCTTCAACAGACTTTGATGGTCTATACAGCATTAGTGTAAATCAAGGCGATATTCTGGTATTCTCATATTTGGGTTATGTCACACAAGAGATTACTTATTCTGGTCAATCACCTTTAGATGTAGCATTGGTTGAAGATGCTGCACAACTTGATGAGATTGTAATTATTGGATATGGGTCTGTAAAAAAAGAAGATGCAACAGGTTCTGTTGACGTTGTTTCCTCAAAAGACTTTAACCAAGGTGCCATCGTATCTACAGACCAACTATTAAATGGTAAGGCTGCAGGTGTAAGAATAACAAATACTGGTGGATCTCCAGATTCTGCGCCAAATATTAGAATTCGTGGTGGTTCTTCATTGAATGCTCAAAACAATCCATTAATTGTAATTGATGGTGTGCCAATTGGTAATGACAATCCTGCTGGAGTATCAAATCCCTTAAACTTGGTAAATCCAAACGACATTGAAAGCTTTTCTATACTAAAAGATGCATCTGCAACAGCTATATACGGATCTAGAGCATCAAATGGTGTTATCATAATTACAACAAAGAAAGGTACATCTGGAGGTGTTAAATTCAACTTTTCTTCTGATGTTTCAGTTAGTAATACTGGTAAAGGTCTAGATTTTATGAATGGAAATGAATTTGTTCAATTCATTCAGCAATTTCATCCAACAAGACTTGGACAGCTTGGAGTACCAGTTGGTTCTGTACTAACTAGTGAGCCTGTGACACAAATCATTAATGGTAGAGCTATTTATGATACAGACTGGAATGATGAAATTACAAGAACTGCTTTTACATCGAATACTAACTTTAGTGCACGAGCAAATTTATTTGAAAAAATTCCGTTTAGAGCTTCAGTTGGTTATACCAATGCTGAAGGTGTGGTTAGAAATGATGATTATGAAAGACTTTCAGCGTCTTTAAAATTAACACCAACATTATTAAATGACAATCTTAAAATAGATTTTAATGCAAAAGCAATTCTTGCTGAAAAAAATAATGTAGATGCAGGAGGAGCTATAGGTAGTGCTGCTCAATTTGACCCAACAAAACCTGTGTTTGATAATTCTCCAGGAAATAGATTTGGAGGTTATTACTTAACAACTTTTGATGACAATAATACATTCCGTAGAATTATTCAAGGTAATCCTCTTGCTGATTTGGAACAAATAGAACGTCCTGATGATGTGTTTCGTTTTTTAGGAAATGTTGAATTTGACTACAAAATGCCATTTCTTCCAGAATTAAAAGCAGTTGTAAATCTAGGTCTAGACGCATCTAAAGCAACAAGAGAAGTAAGCTTTAGTAACAATTCAGCTGCAGCTTACAATTTTGACACTACTAATACTGATATTAATTCAAACTTTTTATATAACTCAGGAACTGACTTTAGGGAACGTCAAGACATTACCAACACAACCTTTGATGGTTACCTACAATATAACAAAGATATTGAAGATGGTTTTGTAAATAAATACGACGTACAAGTTGGTTATTCTTACCAAAATTTTAAAAATGATGGTAATCAAGACCGTTTTCAAAACAATCCTATTACAGGCTTAAGAGAAGAGGTTTTTAATCCTGCTAATCCAAACAATAGATATTACAACGTATTAAATCTACAATCTTATTTTGCAAGAGCAAATGTTAGTATTAAAGATAGATATTTATTAACTGTATCATTTAGAGCGGATGGGTCTTCACTATTTACTGAAGACAATCGTTGGGGTTATTTTCCTTCAGCTGCTTTAGCTTGGCAAATTAATGAGGAATCATTTTTAGAGAATTCTAAATTCATTAATTCTTTAAAGTTACGTCTGGGTTGGGGTGAAACTGGTCAACAAGATATTACTGGTGTTGTTGGTTTTTATCCTTCAATTCCATTATTCTTAGCAGGAGATGCTAATAGTCAGTATTTCCCTAATTCATCTTTGTACTCTGCTCAACCATTTAATCCTAATTTAACTTGGGAAAAGACAACGACTTATAACTTAGGTTTAGATTTCACATTTTTTGATAACAGATATGTTTCGGGATCTTTTGATATTTATAAAAGAAACACAACCGATTTATTAGCTCAAACTCCAGTTCCTCCTGGACAAGCACTTACAAATGCATTTATTGATAATGTTGGTGAAACAGAAAGTGAAGGTTTTGAATTAAATCTAAATATTAATCCTGTAAGAAATGATAACTTCTCATTTAATATTGGAGCAAATATTTCTTATAATAAAACAGAAGTTACTGATTTGAATGGCTTAACCGATATAAATGCTGGTGGAAGTATTAGAGGTACAGGAACTAGCTTGTTAAGACATGCTGTTGGAGAACAAGCCGGAAGTGCTTTTGTATTTAAACAAGTTTATGACGCTAGTGGAAATCCAATTCCTAATGCTTTTGTTGATCTAAATGGTGATAATCAAATCACTGATGCTGACAGGTATTATGCACAAATTGCACCGAATTGGACCTACGGTTTCAGTTTAAATTTCAATTATAAAAATTGGGATTTAAGCTCTAGTTTCAGAGGTCAAATAGGTGGAAATATTTACAACTTACCTCAAACAAATTATGGTTTTACTGATAGTGCAATTGCTAATAGTCAAAACAATTTGACAAATGTGTTAAATTTCTATGACGGCTCAGCAAATGCTGTGTTTGGTGATGTTAGTGTTGTAAATGGTAATGGTCAATTTTCTGATTATTATTTAGAAGATGCTTCTTTCCTAAGATGTGATAACATTGCCTTAGGTCATAGGTTTGACAATATGATTAAAAATGGATCAGTTAGATTTTATGCAGCTGTTACAAATCCATTCTTAATCACTGATTATTCAGGACAAGATCCTGAGAATTTTGAAGGAATTGATCGTAATTTCTATCCAAGACCTACAGTTTATACTTTCGGTGTTAATTTAGATTTTTAAAAAAATGATTATGAAAAAAAGATTTTTAATTTTATTATTATGTGTTACAGCACTGGGCATAAATTCTTGCTCAGATGATTTGAACACAGCTCCTATTACTGAGCTTACATTAGACGAGCTTTTAGCTTCAGACCCAAATGCTGTTGAAGGCTTAGTTTCTAGGCTTTATGCTTCTTATGCACTAACTGGACCTAGTGGTCCTGGTAGTTCTGATATTGTAAGTCCAGATGCTGGTGAAGGTGCTTTTCTAAGAGCTATCCTTAATCTTCAAGACTTTACATCAGATGCAATGAAAAATCGTTGGGGTGATGATGGTCTTGATCAATTAACTACAACATCTAATTGGGATCAAAATAATAAGTTCTTCAGGTTATTCTATGATAGAGCATATTACACAATTCCTCAGTGTAATAATTTTCTACAAGCATTAGAGATTGCAGATTTTCCAAATGAAGAAAATATCGTTGCTGAAACGCGTTTCCTTAGAGCTTTAGCATATTACAATTTAATTGATGTATTTGGTAAAGGTGTCAAAGCGACTGAAGAAAATTTTGGTCAATCTGAACCACTTCCTGAGGCAACACGTCAAGAATTATTTGACTATGTAGAATCAGAATTATTAGCCATTGAACCGGTTATATCTACCACTTCTAACTATGGAAGAGCAAATAGATATGTTGTGGACATGTTATTAGCTAAATTATATATGAATGCTGAAGTCTACACTGGTGTTTCTTATTGGAATGAAGCTGCATTTTATGTTAACAAAATAATTAATGAAGGACCTTACTCATTAGATCCTAACTTTATTAAATTGTTTTCTGCTGATAATGATGGTTCACCAGAAATTATTTTCCCACTATTAGCTGAATCTTTAACAAGTCAAAGTTTTGGGAACACTACTTACATTGTAAATGGAAGTTTAAGTGCAGACACAATGCCTTTATCTCAGTTTGGTGCTACTCAGGGCTGGACTGGTCACAGAGCGACATCTGGTTGGTATGGGTTATTTGGTTCAAGCGCAACTGATTTAGCTGCTTCTAATGATGTTAGAGCAAGTCTATTTTGGACAGATGGTCATAATTTTGACATGGCAGATTATAGAACATGGGTTGATGGTTTCCCTTCTACGAAATTTAGAAATACAACCTCAGACGGTTCTGGAACACCTGTTGATTTTTCAAGTACAGATTTCCCTTTCTACAGGCTAGCAGATGTTTACTTGATGTATGCTGAACTTGCTGTAAGAGGTGCTGCCAACACAAATATGGGTGATGCACTAACTTATGTAAATGATGTAAGAGACAGATCAAATGCGGATTTAATTTCAATGGGTGATTTATCACTTGATTTTATAATTGATGAACGTGGAAGAGAATTAAATCTTGAAGGACACAGACGTTCTGATTTAATTCGATTTGGTCGTTTCACAGGTGGAACTTATAATTGGCCTTGGAAAGGTGGTGCTGCAGATGGCACTTCTATTCCAGACACTTACAAGCTTTTCCCTATTCCGGCAACTGCTTTACAAGCAAACCCTAATTTAACACAAAACCCAGGATATTAATAAAAAATAACACGATGAAAAATTTAAAATTTTTAGTACTAACATTTATAGCTGTATTTGCTTTTACGGCTTGTCAAGAAGATGATGATTTAGAATTTGTAGGTGAAGAGCCAACAAATCTAGGATTTAACACAACATTCTTAAGTAACTACGTTCTTAATTCTTCAGTAAGCGGTAATTTAGCTGAACGTTTCACATGGGATGACGCCGATTATGGTGTTGCTACCAACGTTACATATAGTCTGCAGGCTGCTACTCTTCAGGATTTTAGCGATTATATTGCTGATGATGCATTATACAACTTAGGAAATACTTCTGGGAATGAAATTCCTGTAACTGTGGGTCAAATGATTGATTTAGCTGAAGCAGCTGGATTAGTAAATGTAGCTCCAGATAATACTGGTATGTTATATTTTAGATTGATGTCAGTAATAGGTGATGACGGTTTACCAACAGTGTCTGCGACTCAGGCATTAAATGTTGAACTTCAAGAAGAGACTGGTGTTGTTGGAGGCACTTGTGAAGTTGAAACTTTATATGCTGTAGGTGCTGGTTTACCAACAGCTGGTTGGGATTGGGCTACACCTGTTGAGTTAATGTGTTCTGCTGATGGTGTTTGGTCTGGTAATGTAGAATTTACTAGTGATGGTGATGCTAACTTCAGATTCTTTACTGTTGCAGGAGATTGGGCAACGGGTAGAAATTATCCTTTCTACGCTGATGCTGGCTACACAATCGATTCAAATATTGAACAAAATATGGATGACAACCTTAACTTCAAATTTATTGGTACTTCTGGAGTTTACTTCTTAACAATTGACACAAATACTTTAGAAATTACATTAGGTGCACCTCAAGGTAGTGGCACATGTGAAGTTGAAACCCTTTATGGTGTTGGCGCTGGCCTAG
>NZ_JBGCCX010000045.1:0-25749 GCF_045105015.1 Psychroserpens sp. | reverse complement strand
CCTCTACCTTAAACAGTTTATGTTATACTATTAAGACACAGCATATTTCAAAAAGTCACATGCTTTTAAAATAAAAGCACTTTTCTTAATTAAAAGAAAAGTGCTCAAAAATTAGCTATTAATTATTAAAGAAATTGAATGTTTTAAATTAGGGATAACACCCAATACATAATAATCACAGTTATAAGACACTAACTTTTTAAATAGGTCACATATTTTTTTATTTTTTCTGATTTAGAAATTATGAGACCAATTTTATAGACTTATCTTTGTTGAAATTTTAGCAATTAAAATGAAACAACTACAACAAATTATCGAGAATGCATGGAGTGACCGCTCTCTACTTAAAGATAAAATTACTATTGAAAGTATTAAAAGTGTCATTAATTTATTAGATGAAGGTACTTTAAGAGTCGCTGAACCAACTAATAATGGTTGGCTGGTAAATGAATGGGTAAAGAAGGCTGTTGTGCTCTATTTTCCTATTCAAAAAATGAAAACTCTAGAAGCTGGTATTTTTGAATATCATGATAAAATTCCTTTAAAACGTGATTATGAGAAAAAAGGTATTCGCGTTGTTCCTAATGCTGTAGCTAGGCATGGTGCTTACATTTCTTCTGGTACGATTTTAATGCCAAGTTATGTAAATATTGGTGCTTATGTTGATGAAGGTACAATGGTAGATACTTGGGCTACTGTTGGTAGTTGTGCTCAAATTGGAAAAAACGTACATTTATCCGGAGGCGTTGGAATTGGTGGTGTTTTAGAACCTCTACAAGCCGCACCTGTAATTATTGAAGATGGTGCGTTTATTGGTTCACGCTGTATCGTTGTTGAAGGAGTAAAAATAGAAAAAGAAGCTGTTTTAGGAGCCAACGTTGTATTAACTATGAGTACAAAAATAATTGATGTTACTGGTGAAGAACCTAAAGAAATGAAAGGTGTTGTTCCTGAACGTTCGGTTGTGATTCCCGGCAGTTACACTAAAACTTTTACAGCTGGAAATTATAATGTTCCTTGTGCACTAATTATTGGAAAACGTAAAGAAAGCACCAATAAAAAGACATCTCTTAATGATGCTTTAAGAGAGTACGATGTTGCTGTGTAATTTTTTTTAGATTTACTAAAAATTAAAAAATAGCGCTCATTTGAGTGACAAAACAAATAACTCTAAGAGTTTGAAAATTTTAATTATACAACAAAAAATGATTGGTGATGTTCTCACCACAAGCATCTTATTTGAAGCTCTAAGGGCTGAACATCCTGATGCTGAACTTCATTATGTGATTAATTCACATACGTATGCTGTAGTTGAACATAATCCGTTTATAGATAAGTTTTTGTTTGTTACTCCTGAAATTGAAGATAGTCGCTCAGAATTCTTAAGTTTTCTAAAAGGAATTAAGAAAGAAAAGTACGATGCTGTTATTGATGTATATTCTAAGTTTTCGAGTAACCTAATGACTAAATTTTCTGGTGCTGCCATAAAGATTTCAAAATATAAATGGTATACAAAATACTATTACACGCATACATTTAAAGAAGCTACTGATGCCAAAACAAACGCTGGATTAGCAATTGAAAACAGATTACAAATGCTAGAACCTTTGGTTGAAAACATACCAAACCCAATTCGTCCTCAAATTCATTTAACTACTGAAGAAATTAATACTTCAGAACAATTACTTTTGAATGCCAATATTGATTTGTCAAAACCTTTATACATGATCAGTGTTTTAGGAAGTGGTGATAATAAAACATATCCGCTTCCACACATGGCAAAAGTGATTGACTTTATTGTAGAAAAAACTAACGGACAAATAGTATTTAATTACATTCCTAAGCAGCTAGATGAAGCAAAAACAGTTTATAATTTTTGCAAATCTGAAACACGACAACATGTCTTTTTTGATGTCTTTGGAAAAGGTCTTAGAGAATTTCTTGCCATCACACATCATTGCACTGCAATGATAGGGAATGAAGGTGGTGCTGTAAATATGGCTAAAGCTCTAAACATACCAACATTCACTATTTTCTCTCCTTGGATTATCAAAGAAGCTTGGAATATGTTTGAAGATGGCAAACAAAATGTCTCAGTTCATTTGAAGGATTTTAATCCAAAGATTGTAGAAACCTCTACATCAAAAGAACTTAAGGATAATTATAAGTCATTTTATGAAATGATAAAACCTTCCTTATTTTTTGATCAACTTGAAGGGTTTTTAAATATTAATTAGACGTCTTCATTATATTTCTGACGTAGCATTTGTCTATGATCTGCTATACTTTGCAACGCAATTTTTTGAAATCGACGTTCTATCTTTTGTTTAGCAAAATAATGAAACATATCTGCTAATGGTAAAAAATCTCTGTGCCCTAATCCATCTACAATTATCATTTGTACTGAACCATCACTAAGAATTTTACAGCATATATTTCTTGGTCTTAAATCACTAGCAAATACTTTATGCTCGATCATTTGTGATTTCAGTCTTTGAAGAGATTCATCTAAAACAAAGTCATTTAAAATACTGTCTTTTGCAAAAATATAATGCCTCAAAGTTTTTGAGACTTCATTGGTTGTTTCATCTCTAACTAAATCATATACATATCCTTTTCCAAAATTCGTGTCTTCTGTTCCATGATAAAAAGAGAAAAAGGGATAATTGAATGCTTCGGTATTCTTTTTACTAATTTTCTTATAATAGTCGATTTCTTTAGTTAAATGAGATTCATCAACACCAGCGATACCTATTTTAATACAGCGGTTTTCATTCTCAGGATGAAAGTAACACTTACGAGCCAATCCTTCAGTTAAGTAGTCTTTTTCAGATAACTGTATCATTTTGAAATATATTTATCAATTCCAAAAGGTGTTCTTGTAATTTTATCTGACTTCGTAGTCGCTCTAATCGCTATGTTTTTTTCAATCATTTCAGGTTTCACATAACCTCTTTCATGATCTAAGTGCAGACAAATTGCACTGTATCTAATTTGTTTTGCTTTAAGTCCAGCATTAAACAAGCGCTCTCCAAGCTCTCTATCTTCACCTCCATATTGCATACGCTCATCATAACCATTTGCAGCAATGATATCAGATTTATAACCCGAAGCATTATGACCATTCCAGGTTGCAGTTGTTGGTGTAAATGCGTTGAGTAAACGTTCTTTACTTCCTTTAGAGGTAATCTTATTATTTTTAAATGATGATTTAAGTCCGTTTTGTTTTAACCAATTAATATCAAAACAGTGTTGCTCTCTAATATCTTTTTCTGTGATGGTTTCACTTATTGTCATCGGCAATTTAAAGTAACCTCCAGATAAAAAATAACCTGCTTCTCTCCTATTGGAATGCACTTCTAGAAAATCAGCTCTAGCAATACAATCACCATCAGTGTACACTAAATAATCGCCTTTGGCAGCAACTGTCGCTTTATTAAGAATGATTGTTTTTTGGAATCCGTTGTCTTCATGCCAAATGTGCTGAATAGGATAACTCAACTCAGAACACATCGCTTCAATAAGTCGTTTGGTTTCTTCATTAGAACCATCATCTGCAATGACAACTTCAAAATTTTTAAAAGTTTGCACATCAAAACTCCATAATACTTTTTGCAACCACTTTGGGTTGTTATAGGTGCTTATAACGACAGAAATATCAATAGGATTCATTGCGTCAAAAATAGTTATTTTTACCAACTCTTAGGAACGAATTATTTATTTTGAAAAAAACATCTACTATTTCAGCGTTAATGATAACGTACAATGAAATTGATAACATTAATACTGTTATTGATGAGCTTAGTTTTGCTGATGAAATTATTGTTATTGACTCTTACAGTACTGACGGTACTTTTGAAAGATTGAAAGAATTCTCAAATGTTAAAGTAATTCAGAATGAATTTAAAGATTTTGCTAGCCAAAGAAACTTTGCGATTAGTCAATCTAATTGTGATTGGATATTCTTTATCGATGCTGATGAACGACTCACAAAAGAATTAATAAACGAAATTTTAGAAAAAACCAAATCAGAAAACTCGGTTAATGCCTACAAAGTTATAAGACATTTTATGTTTAATAATAAAAGAATGCGTTTTAGTGGCTTGCAAACCGATCGCATTTTTCGATTATTTAGGTCTGGAACTGCTAAATACAACTCAGATATTCTGGTGCATGAGGTATTAGATGTTCATGGTGAACATCGTGTTTTAAAACATCCTATGTTGCATTATTCTTTTAGTGACTATAATAGTTATAAACATAAAGCTGAACATTATGGTTTACTAAAAGCAAAGGAACTATTCAAAAAAGGGAAACGACCTAATTGGTATCATTTTGTAATCAAACCTGCATATAAGTTTCTTACTAATTATGTATTTAGACTTGGCTTTCTGGATGGCAAAGAAGGTTATACCATTTGTGCTTTAAATTCGTATGGTGTATTTTTCAGATACAAAGCTTTAAAACAGTTACACGCGACGTCTCCAGAATAAAATTTTGTTTTTTAAACGTCTTTTTCTGTGGTATTTATTTTGAAAAGCTTCAGTTGAAGACCACATTACATCCAGAATCTTATCATAATCTTCACCTGAACATTTTGCATACTCATCACTCATAATTTCAACCATAAATTTATGAGTCGTTAACTTAGAAAAATTAGTGATTCGAGTTTCAAAATCTAATTCTTTAAACTCCATTCGGTTTAAGTCAACCAAATAGAATTGATATTCATCTCCTACTTTTTTTATCAAAGTATTTCCAGGAGAATGATCTAAAAAATGGACGTTTTTTTTGTGAAGTTTGTAGGTAAATCTTGTGAACGCTCTCAAGATATGTTCATGATCAGGATAGTCAAAATTTGTAGTTAATTCACGATAAGTTAAATCACAATCTTGTTGCGCACTGATGTAATAACTTTTATTAAACAGAAAAGCTGATTTATATTCGTAATATGCTAATGGTTGTGGTGTTCCAATATCTAAGCTTTTAAGCCAATTTCCGTATTCAAATGAACGTTGCGCTTTACTTTTTCTGAAGAATCGATACGCAATTTGATTCACAAGATTAGGAATACGAAAGGATTTCACGTTAATAGACTTTCCATTTAAATCAAAAAGCTTAAGTGAAT
The DNA here is from genome assembly GCF_045105015.1 of Psychroserpens sp. Classification (GTDB taxonomy): domain Bacteria; phylum Bacteroidota; class Bacteroidia; order Flavobacteriales; family Flavobacteriaceae; genus Psychroserpens. The sequence goes on along the minus strand of NZ_JBGCCX010000045.1, from coordinate 20,621 downwards.
TTCGATCTTGATTACCGAAAGGCTCGCCTTTAGAATCAAAGTTTGATATGATATCATCAAAAAATGCTTCGTGAACGAGGTAATCTTTATGTATGCTTTTAATTGTCTTCACTTAAATATTTATCAATACCATTTTTACACCAAACCGTTTTATTTGCAATAGTTTGCAATTCGATGTCGTTGTTAATTTCAAGTCTGCTCTTAGATTTTTCATTGTGGTAAATATGAAACACAATACCTCTGTATCGAATACGTCTTCCTTGCAATCCAAAATTATGAAATCTTAGCGCTAATTCTGAATCTTCTCTTCCCCAACCTTTAAAATCTTCGTTATAGCCGTTTACAGAAATAAAATCTGATTTAAAATAAGACGTATTACAACCTCTATACTTTTTTGAAAATTCAGAACTTGCACTATAAAACTGGCTCAAAAAAGGAATATGTAATGCTCTTGTTCTTTTCTTTATTCCTTTTGAAAACGCATGAAATATAGTTTGCTTATTTTCAAATAAGGTATTTAAATGCGCTTCTTGAATATTAACTCGACTTCCGAATAGATATGTATTTTTATGAGCAAATTGTAGATGATCTTCTACATAATTTGAATGTAAAATACAATCACCATCAGCTTGAATAATGTATTCACTTTGAGCTTTAGCGATAGCTTTATTTAAAATCACCGATTTTCTAAATCCGTCATCTTCATGCCAAACATGAATTAGTGGAATTTTAAATTTAGATTTAAAACTATCTATTAAATCCCTTGTGTCTTCAGTAGAACCATCATCAGCAACAATAATTTCATTAGGTAATTGGGTTTGATTAAGTGCACTTAATAATACAAGCTCTAGTGCTTGTGGCCAATTATATGTAGAGATGATTAAAGATGATTTCATTGATTTATCAAATTAACGACTACTTAAATAAAAATTTAAACCACTGACCAAAGTTCTTTTTCATTAAGAACCATGCACTTAATTTTAAATCTTCTTGTGTTTTAACCAAGTCTTTCATGGCTTCTAAATTTCTGGTTGGCAAATATCCTAAACCTCTCCAGATTTTAGGGTCCATATAAAACAAATCTTTAAGTTCTTTATAATTCGTTTCATTTGCCTTTTTCCATTTTGGAAAAAACTCATCATTTAATTGATGGCTATGTCCCCAATTTTCAAGCTTAAATTTTAACTCTTCTTCAGATCTTGATAAACATTCATGCAAGAGTACATTATCAGTATAAATAATTCGTTCTTTAGAATTTCTAGCTCGTTTGTAATTTGGATGATTTGTAGCTAGCATCACTTTAGTTGGCTCATTAACATAAAGAATCCCATTATCTAAGTATTTATAAATATTAATTAAAAAGCCAGCAATTTGAATAGGTTTCTTTTCAGGAGCATCTAAAAAATGATCATACTTCCTAAGCGTGCTTACAAAATTCTTAAAATCTAAAAATATCTCATCAGCATCTACTTGCACTAACCAATTTCCTAAACCCATTTGCTCAGATAACATCGTTCGTTCCCTAGTATCATTTTGTATAGCATCTAATTCAGGAATAAAGAAATCGTCTATATAGACTGTAATCTTATTTTCGGTATCAAATTCATCTAACCAAACAAAAAAACTAGCATCAACTTCAAACGCATTACCTTTCCATGTACGTCGCTCTTTATCTAAGGCAATATAGATCGCATCAGCTTCTTTATAGACTGGTGGAATAGAATATTTCAGCTTTTCATAGTCATAAGACATTAAAAAACCAACATGAATTTTTTTCAAGGCTATATAAATTTTACAAGGTAATTGTTGAATTTGGCTATCATTTCTTATGCTTTTGAAACATCTAAAACTAATAATCTTTTAGCAACATCTTTAATATATATCAAAAGTAATAAACTAGCCACTAAGTTTTGGATATTATAGTATTTTTGTGATGAATATAAATGCCTGAACGTTGTCTAAAAAGATTTGTGTCATTAGTTTTGATCATTGGAATTACGATTATCACATCGTAGACACTTTAACTGCTCTAGGTCATGAAAGTCATCATATTAAAATTGGTGATTATGATCATAAAAATCTAAAGGACAAAATCACAAACAGTCTAAGCAAACTTTTTACTGGAAAGAACTTAAAAAAAATTCGACGTCAGGATTATATTATTGAACAACTCAAACAATTCGGAAAACAAGACAAGATATTAGTGATCAACCCTGAGGTCATTGATTTAAAATATCACCAACAAATTAAATCGTTTTCTAACGAATATATTGCCTACTTGTATGATAGCGTCGATAGAAATCCTGTACAACATCTGTTAGATGGAATTTTCGATACTATTTTTTCGTTTGATAAAACCGATATAAAAGCCTTCAATTTTAAGGAAACAAGCAACTACAATTATTTAGATAAAGAACCTATAGCGACAAACACCAAATATGACGCTGTTTACGTTGGTTCATTTGATTCTAGAGTACCAACCTTATTCTCATTAATTGAGCAATTAAAATCATTAAAAATCAATATGAATTGTATTATTGTAGGAAAAAACGATTCATTAGAGCATTTAAAATCTGAGCATAATGAGGTTGTTAATTTTACACGTAAGCGTCTTAATCAAAATGAATTATTAGATATTTATAGAGATTCTAAAGTAATTATAGATTTGATTAGACCAGAACAAACAGGATTAAGTTTCAGGTATTTTGAAGCACTAGCGCTACAGAAAAAAATGATCACTAATAATTCTAATGTCAAAAACTACGCATTTTATAATCCTAAAAACATTCATGTTATAAGTGAACATGATGTTATAGAACCTGAGTTTTTTGAACTACCATATCAAGAATTAGATGATGATATTTACAATACATACACCTTAAGTACATGGGTGAAAAACGTCTTTAATTTATAGTCTCTAAAATTGTAGTTTCAATACTCTTCAAAGAAAATGGTTCTAAAATAGTTTTCGAATAGTCGCTTACAGAATTCCATAAATCTTCATCAAAATACATAGTGATCACTTTTTCAGCTAAGTCTTCTGCATTATTAGCAACCATTGCCTCAGAATAGGTTCCGAAGTTAAATCCTTCAGCACCAACATCTGTAGTGACTAAAGGAAGATTGAACTCTAAACTTTGTCCGATCTTTCCCTTAATTCCAGCACCATAACGTAGCGGAGCAAAAAAGAGTCTTGAAGATTCGAAATAATCTGATACATCATCTACAAATCCTAAAATTTTAAAATTGACTGAATGCAGTGCTTTGACTTCATCAGTTGGATAACTTCCAACAATATCTACAACCAAATCTGGATGTGATTTCCAAATAATTGGCATGATCTCTTCTCTTAGATATATAACCGAATCAATATTAGGTTTATGTCGAAAGTTTCCAATAAATAATATATTGGAACGTTTTTCAAATTCTTTAAAACTAGACAACTTTTCATTAGGTTGATGTATATTACTAATGACCTTAATCTTGTTTTGATCATCATAATGCTCCAACACTTTTGCTTTATCTTCATCAGAAATCGCAAAAATAATATCAGCTATTTTACAGCTTTCAATTTCAGAAACTAGATTACGTTCAGCTTCAATTTTAGTTTTTTCATTATTATTCTGCTCATACTCACGAAGCAATCTTACATAATGAAAATCACACATGTCGTAAATGATTTGAGTCTTTGTATTCGTAGATTTTATAAAATTGCTAAACCTTTTAAAAACTTTAGGTCTATGCAACCAAGCATAGTTCAAGTTTGGAGAAATTAATTTAATGAAACCTTCCTTAGTTAAAAGTTTGCCATTAACTATTTTAGGTTCGTAAACAATAACTCCTAAATCTTTATAAAACTTAATGTACTCACTATGGTATCTGTACAGTTTTTTATCTGCTAATAAGAATACTCCAATATCATTTTTAAGTAATAATTTAATAATTTCTGAAAGTCTCCTAGAACCTGAATCTTTATTAAATTCTGGAATAATCTCATCAATCAACAAAACATTCACAGGTTTAAAAACTAAATCATCTTCTGAAAACAAGACATTTTCTTTAACTAACTTATTTTTCAGTTTCCAATTTCTATACCTTAATTTTAGTGCTTTGTACATTCTTTAGGATGAATTAATAGTAGCAAAGATATGCATATGAATAAAAACACATAAAAAGCATATTGAATTAATTAAAATTTTAATTTTGGAAACAGAATCTGATAAAACTAAAACATGTCAACCCAAAGTTTAATATCTGTCATTGTTCCTTGTTATAACGTAGAACAATATTTAGACAAAGCTATCGAAAGTGTTGTTGGCCAGACCTACACCAATTGGGAATGTATTTTAGTTAATGATGGTAGTAAAGATAGTACACAAAGTATTGCTGAGAAATGGGCAGCGCAAGACCAACGCATCAAACTCATTAATCAAAAAAACAAAGGACTGTCAGGCGCAAGAAACACAGGCTTAAAGCATGCTACTGGTGATTATATCTATTTCTTTGACTCTGACGATTTAATTGCTCCAGTAACATTAAGTAATCTATTTAATTTAGTCGATGATGACATCGATATTGTTTTTGGTAAATGCGCAATGACTAAAGGTCAAAGTGATGAAATAACTGGATATCTAGATCATGACTTATCAGTATTAGAAAAACACTACAATAATGATAACTTATTACTAGCTAAAGTAATTGAAGAATCTCTAATATGTGTGGCATGGAATAGATTATACAAAGCTGAATTTTTGTTTAAAAACAAATTAACCTTCATGGAAGGTCTTTTACATGAAGATGAACTGTGGTTTTTTGAAACCTTATTTTATGCAAATGCCATTATCTTAAATGATACACCTACCTATTTCTACAATGTTGCAAATGTGAACTCAATCAGTAATAATTTTGGTAAACGAAATCTAGAATCCTATCTAACGACATTAAATCATATTAATTCTAACTACTACGAAAACAATGCTCTAAAAGGAAATAAAGAAGCTGTTTCGGTTTATTTGACGCATTTAAAAATCAAAACACTCATACATTGTTTTTACAAAACACCCTCAGATGTTCAAGAATCAATGACTCCTGATGTGAAAAATACTTTTCAAAATATCAATCCCAAAAGAAATAATCAAGTTTTAAATACGGATTTAGAATTAAGACATTATTTCTTTAAAGTTGTAAAGTCTTTAGAAATTAAAGATATTCTTGCCTTTTTAAGATATTATAAATCTAAAAGTATTTCAAGATCTTTCAAGAAGCAATTCATCCTACTAAAAGCGAAGTTTAAAAATAAAAAACAAGATAGAGTTATTAATAAATCATATATAAAATAATACCTTTGTCTGAAGCCATTATAACTTTTTTTTAATGAATACTAACCCTGAGATATCTGTTGTAATTCCTGTTTACAGAGCAGAATCTATTTTGAATGAACTTGTAAAGCAACTTAATACAGCCCTAAGTTCACTTCAGGTTAGTTATGAAATTGTTCTTGTTGATGATAGAAGTCCTGATGATTCTTGGGCAAAAATGAAAGAACTCTCAAAAGCACATGAGGTTGTTAAAAGTTTCCGCTTAAGTAGAAATTTTGGTCAGCATCCAGCAATTATGGCTGGATTACATCAATCTAAAGGACATTGGATTGTTGTGATGGATTGTGATTTGCAAGATCAACCACATGAAATTATAAAACTTTACAAGAAAGCGCAAGAAGGTTTTGAAGTCGTGCTAGCTAAGCGGACAACCAGAAAAGATGGTTTTTTAAAGAGAATGTCTTCAAAATTATTCTACAAGGTATTCAATTTTTTTGCTGGTGTTGATATCAACAACGAAATAGGGAATTTTGGAATTTACCAACGAAAAGTCATTGATAGTTTATTTAAACTTGGAGATGCTTTAGTCTTCTTCCCTCTTTTTATTCAATGGGTAGGTTTCAAAAAAACAGAAATCAATGTTGATCATGCTAATAGACATGATGGTAAATCCAGTTATAATTTTATAACGCTTTTCAAACTTGCGTTTAATACAATCATATCATTTTCAGACAAACCATTACGACTGTTTTTAAATTTGGGTATTGTCATTTCTTTTGGTTCATTTATAGGTGCCATTTATATACTCTATAAAGCCTTAAATAATGAAATTGAAGTCATGGGATATAGTTCTATCTTTATTAGCATTTGTTTTTTCTCAGGTTTAATCATCAGCTTTTTAGGAATTATAGGAATTTATCTAGGTAAAACGTTTAATCAAACTAAAAACCGTCCAATATATATTATTGATGATAGCTACCATAAATAAATTAAATTGGGATAGTGATTTTTTTAAAGCCAACATTGGAGAGGTTACTCTAAATGATTCTAATCAAATTGATGATTCTCAAGTACAGGATTTCAATCTCATTGTGATCAAACAAGAAAAAGACACATCAATACATTTAAAAAATTTCAGCAAACATTTTGAAGAAACTAAATATGTATTTGTTAAGCAACTAACAGAAAACATTAAGTCGCAAACATCATGTTTTGAAGTATTTAATACTGATGATCAACCAATAGATGCTTCCCTATTTTATAATCTCGCTTATGAAAGTGGAAAGTATAGTCGCTTTAAACTAGATCAACACTTTCCAGAAAACAGTTTTGAACGCTTGTATCAGTTATGGGTTCTAAATAGTGTAAATAAACAGTTTGCAGATAAAGTGTTTTATATTAAGCATACTAATCAATCTATAGTTGGATTTGCAACAGTGAGAAAACATAAAAAACATGCATCTATTGGACTTATTGCTGTTTCTGAAGGATTTCAAGGCCAAGGCATTGGCAAACTATTGCTTCGAGACGTAGAAACCTATTGTCTTTCACAACAAATAAGTGAATTACAAATTCCAACTCAGAAAAAAAACACAATAGCTTGTAGCTTTTATAAAAAAAACGGATATTCAGTACTTGAAGAAACTATCATAAAACATTATTGGAACAACAACTAATGATACCATTTAATAAACCATTTTTAACAGGAAAAGAAACCCAATATATTGAAGAAGCTGTTGCTAGTGGAAAAATTTCTGGTAATGGTATGTTCACAAAACGATGTCAAGCATTTTTTGAAGACACTTATGGTTTTAAAAAGTGTCTACTTACCACATCGTGCACAGATGCTCTCGAGATGAGCGCTATTTTATGTGATATTAAACCAGGTGATGAAGTCATTATTCCTAGTTATACTTTTGTTTCAACAGCATTAGCATTTGTAAGACAAGGTGCAAAAATCATATTTGCAGATTCTTATCCTAATAATCCAAATATTGATCATAATACTATTGAGTCGCTAATCACTAAGCAAACCAAAGCGATTGTAGTGGTTCACTATGCTGGTATTGCTTGTGAAATGGATGCAATCATGTCACTTGCAGAAAAACACAAGCTTTTAGTTATTGAAGATGCTGCTCAAGCGATAGATTCATACTATAAAGGAAAACCTTTAGGAACGATTGGTCATTTGTCTACCTTCTCTTTTCATGAAACAAAAAACATTATTGCTGGCGAAGGTGGTATGCTTGGTATTAATGATGACAAATATGTAGAAAGAGCAGAAATCATCTGGGAAAAAGGAACAAATCGTTCTCAGTTTTTTAGAGGAGAAATTAATAAATATGGCTGGATTGATACTGGTTCTTCTTTTCTTCCCTCGGAAGTAATTGCAGCATTTTTATGGGCGCAACTAGAAAACATTCAAAATATTCAAACCAGAAGAAAAGAAATTTGGAATCGATATTATAATGAATTTAAAGCCGCAGATTTGGAACACTTCGATCTTCCGGTTGTTCCTGATTACAGCTCTCAAAACGGACATCTATTCTATCTAGTTTCAAAAAAAGCAGATTACAGAAATGATTTTATTGCACACCTAAAGACCAAAGGGATTCATGCAGTATTTCACTATCTATCTTTACATGCTAGCGACTATTATTCTGAAAAACACGATCAAAGAGCATTACCTAATTCTGACAATTTCACAGAATGCTTGGTTAGATTACCACTGTTTTATGATTTAACTGAAGATGATGTTAAACACATTATAAAAACGATTATCGCTTATGATAAAGATATGGCCTAACATTAAGCTGTATTCAGCTGTACTTCTGGTATTTATTGGGTTAATTATCTATAGAATATTCAATTATACCTACGCGTCTTACGATTGCGGTTATTACTTAAGTGTAGCAAGAGATATGTATCGTGGCAATACTTTTTTTACAGATATTGCTGTGTCATATAATCCGTTGGGTATTGTCATGCTAGGACTTCCTTATCTTTTTACAGAGAACACAACTTTTGCAATGCATGTTTTTGTAAATATTCTCTTTATAATTTTAGGGAGTTTTGTATTATTTCGAATTCTAAGACGACTAAAAACATCAATACACACAGCTTTATTTTTTTGTCTCTTATATATTGCGATTACACTTAACTACGACGGAAACATCATCATGCTAGAACCTTTTTCTGTTCTGTTTCAATTGTGTGGACTATACTTTTTTTTAAATGTTTTGGAGAAAAAAAAGGTTATACAATCTATATTTCTATCTGGCGTTTTTATAAGTCTAGCTTTTCTAAGTAAACAATTTGGACTGTTTCTATTATTACCAACTGGTGTTTATCTATTATTAAACCGAACAGCTCTAATAAAACGAATAGCCATATTTGGCTTAGGAGTAGCTTCACCATTAGTAATATTGTATCTTTTTTATGCGGCTAAAGGTGTGGCTTTAATGCAATATGTTAGCTTTATTTTAGGAAAAGGTGTTGCACTTGATTTTGGAAATGGTACAGGATTAATAGATATAATAAATACAACTGGAATTGTTAATTTTATTATAGCTACAATCTTCTTAGTGCTCATTCCTTTTTATTTGAAGAAAACGACACTCCAAAAAAGTGAGGCATTGTTTTATATACTATTACCTATTTCAGCATTGAGTGTATTTATTTTTGCGAATTACAACCATTATTTTCAATATTTAACACCTTATCTTATCATCCTTTTTGTAGTCGCTCTAAACACATCGCAGCAAAAACTGAAACCTATCATTAACCAAATTGCTCTAATAATATCTGTAGCAATGGTGGTTTTTTTAAGTTTAAAAACGCTCAAATCACAAAAGCGTAACTCTAAGTATTTAATGAAAGGACTGGCAATTGTTGAACAAGAAGTCCCAAAGGGTTCTACTGTGTTTTTGAGCCGAATCTCACCTGCTTTTTATTATTTACTTGACTATAAATCAATTAGTTTGGATAAGATAGGCTATACCTTTCCCGAATATTATAAAACTGAAACTATTTTAAGTAATTTATCAAAAGGAGATTATCTAATACTGACTGAAAGTTACTACAATAAATACAAAGCGTTTGGTAATCAATTCAAACAGAAAAAAATACATTTCAGAGATCAAGACCTGTATATATTTGTGAAAAAATAAAGAATTACATGTATTTTAACTAAGGCTATTTTAATTGTACGTTAAATTCACTTTTTTATGTGAAATTTGTTTTATGTGTTCACGATTAGGTAAAGAAAATTCGTCATACAATTTATCGAAACCGAAATGCTTTAATATTTCCATTCCAGAAGTAAACTCAGTTGTAGAAATTTTATCTTTCCAAGATATAATGCTAAATTCTTTTTGAGAAGATGTCTTGGAGGCAGATTGATATTTAATACTATTTCTAATATCTTCATTCGAAGCGTCTTCAATTGCCAAATATTTATTGACCCTTTTCAACTCAGTATTAGGACTTGAAATCCAATCTTCATAGAAAGTGACCAAAAGTTCTTTATCATTATCATTAAACATTACTAAAGGTATAAAATTGATTATAGACCAAATAAGAATTTGCCTTTCAAAATAACTGCCATTTTTAGAAATGTCTAAAATCAATGATTCAAATGGTAATAAATAGGCATCACGCAATCTTTTTTGCGAAAGAAATTCTTTAGGATCCTCCATCCAGTCCCAATCTTCACGCTCACTAATTGAATAAACTGTAGCAAATGGATTTCTGATTAGCAGTATTGGTTTTATCTTTTTGTTTTTAGAACATATTTCGTAAGAACAAAGATTTGCGAAAATATCCTTAACCAAAAGGAAATTATTTTGATACGACTTAATAAATTCATTATCCTTCTCTGTTCTAGGGTGATAAAATTTTCCGTTCAATACCATTTTAGATAATACTCTAAAACCTCTTTTTTTTAATTTCTCATCTAAAAAAAGATTCTTCTTGAAGCCAAAATGCTTCATTTCAGATATACATGTATGAAATGGTTCAAACAATTCTCTATAAGTATTTTCATAATTTATGATCGAGGCGACCCAAGTAGTTCCACTTCTTCCAGATCCAATAAGCCAAATTGTATTTTTGTATTTAATTGGATAGATTAAATAAGTGTATTTTTTAAGGGCACGTTTTATTTCTTTAAATATCATTTCAAATCAAAAGAACTGTTTTTAATTATGTTATATACATTTTAGATGCTATAATATTAAATAACTTGCAGTTCTAACAGTTAATTAAAAAAAGTACTCATAATATTCTTATACTTTTCTAAAGCAAACTTAGGACTAAAAAAACTATAAAACGTTTAATATTATGTCAAATAAAGGATAGTTTCTTTAACTACTGATTTAAACTAGTTAGACTCTAATTCGTATTATTTCAATTACAACATTCATATTATAATCCAAGTAATCAAAGCTGTTTGATTTGAAAATGTCAATTAACTATAAATTACTTATCTACTTTTAATTATTAATAACAATGCTCGAAATACTCTAATTTGACTTTAAAATAAACGAAAAGACATTTTAATAGAATTGTACGATGTCGTAAGTTTGTGAACAAAAATTTACTGTACAAACGAAGTATGCTGAAATTTCAATAATGAATTACAAAAACGCTATACAAAATCCTATATTTAAAATCATATCTGAAGCAGCTAAAGATCTTAATCTTGATGCCTATGTAATTGGTGGGTTTGTACGTGATCATCTTTTAGATAGAGGACTGCATAAAGACATTGATATTGTTGCCATTGGTAATGGAATTACATTAGCTAAACAAGTTTCAAAAAAGCTACCTAATAAGCCAAAAGTACAGGTGTTTAAAACATACGGCACAGCTATGCTTCGTTATGAAGATATGGATATTGAATTTGTTGGAGCTCGTAAAGAAAGTTATAACGAAAACAGTAGAAATCCTGTCGTAGAAAATGGAACATTAGAGGATGATCAAAACCGAAGAGATTTCACCATCAATGCACTTGCCTTAGATTTGAGCAATGAAAATTTTGGAAATCTTTTAGACCCTTTTGGTGGTGTTGAAGATTTACAACGAAAAATTATTAAAACACCTCTAGATCCAGACATCACCTATAGCGACGACCCATTGCGAATGATGCGAGCCATACGATTTGCAACACAACTCAATTTTACAATTGAATCTAAATCATTAGAAGCAATTTCTCGCAATAAGGACCGTATTAAAATTATTACTAAAGAACGTATTGTTGTTGAATTAAATAAAATTCTTGGAAGCAAAGTCCCTTCAGTTGGTTTTTTATTATTAGAAAAAACTGGATTATTAAATTATATTTTACCAGAAATAACAGCGCTTAAAGGCATTGATGAAATAGAAGGTCAACGCCATAAAGACAATTTCTATCACACACTTGAAGTGGTGGATAATATCTCTCTACATACTAACAACGTTTGGTTACGTTGGGCTGCATTACTCCATGACATCGGGAAAGCACCAACAAAAAAATTTAGTAAAAAAGTAGGCTGGACATTTCATGCGCACGAATTTGAAGGTGCAAAAATGGTGTACCAATTATTCAAAAGGTTAAAAATGCCATTAAATGAAAAAATGAAATTTGTTCAAAAAATGGTATTTATGAGTTCGAGACCAATCGTACTTGCACAAGACATTGTTACAGATTCTGCAGTAAGGCGATTGGTCTTTGATGCTGGTGAATATGTTGAAGATTTAATGACACTCTGTGAAGCAGATATCACGACTAAAAATCCTAGAAAATTTCAGAAATATCATAATAACTTCAAAATCGTACGTGAAAAGATTATTGAAGTTGAGGCACGTGACCATGTAAGAAATTTTCAACCACCAATTTCTGGAGAAGACATCATGAAAGCTTTCAATATTAAACCATCACGTGAAATCGGACAAATAAAAGAAGTCATTAAAGAAGCCATTCTAGAAGGTGATATTCCTAACGAATACGAAGCTGCTTTTGAACTGATGCTTAAAGAAGGAAAACGTTTAGGATTAGAAACAAGCTAATTCTTATTAGTCTACCGCTTTTAAACTTAAATCTTTATTATACACTGAATGTGTTAAAGCTCCAGAAGAAATATAATCTACACCACATTCGGCATAGTGTCTTACAGTATTTTCGTTAATTCCACCTGATGACTCTGTTAAACATTGATCGCCAATTAAAGCAACAGCTTTTCGTGTATCTTCATAATTAAAATTATCAATTAAAATTCTGTAAACACCACCTTCAGCAAGAATCTCCTTGATTTCATCAAGATTTCTAGCTTCAACAATAATCTTTAAATCACGATCAGTATCTTTTAAATATTGCTTTGTCATACTAATAGACTTCGCCACTCCTCCTGCAAAATCAATATGATTATCTTTTAACATAATCATATCATACAATGCAAATCTGTGGTTCTCTCCTCCTCCAATTTTTACAGCCCATTTCTCTAGCGCTCTCAATCCTGGAGTTGTTTTTCTTGTATCTAGAATTTTAGTTCCTGTACCTTCTAATAAATCAACAAATTGTTTCGTCTTAGTTGCAATAGCACTCATACGTTGCATTGCATTTAATACTAAACGTTCGGCTTTTAAAATAGACTGTGAAGCACCTTCTACATAAAATACAATATCACCATACTTCACTTCACTTCCATCTTCAATCAACGTTTCTACTGTCATGTCTTCATCTACATAAGCAAACACTTTCTTTGCAAATTCGACACCTGCGATAACACCTTCATCTTTAACTAAAAGCTTCGCTTTTCCTTTTGCGGTTGCAGGAATACAAGCCAGTGAACTATGATCGCCATCTCCTACATCTTCTCTGATGGCATTAGCTATTATTAAATCTACTTCTATGTCGAATTGTTCTTTAGAAATCATAAAATTGTATTTGTTGTAAAAATAGTAATTGCTTCTTAAAAAAGTTTAAAAAACAAATTTCAAATTTTAAAAAAGTATAACTTTACGTCATGACAATTAAATTGCTTGCCATAGGCAAAACTGACAACAAACAATTACAAGGGCTTATTGATGATTATCAAAAACGGCTTGGTTTTTATCTGAAATTTGAATTTGAAATTATTCCAGATTTAAAAAAGGTAAAAAACCTCAGCGAAGATCAACAAAAACAAAAAGAAGGCGAACTCATTTTGTCAAAGCTAAAACCTACTGATGTTTTAGTATTGTTAGATGAAAACGGAAAACAATTTGATTCCGTAGCCTTTTCAAACTATTTACAAAAACATATGAATTCTGGTATTAAACAACTAGTCATTGCTATTGGTGGTCCTTACGGATTTTCTCCAGACGTCTACAAAAAAGCAAATGGGAAACTGTCATTATCGAAAATGACCTTTTCCCATCAGATGATTCGTTTGTTTGTTATTGAGCAATTATATAGAGGCTTTACGATTTTACGTAATGAGCCTTATCATCATCGCTAATATTATTCTAAGCCTAAACTTTTGATATAAGCTTTATTGTTCATTGGTCTACCTAAAAACTCTTCAACAGCTTCGTTAACAGTTCTCTGACTTCCGTTAGCCAAAATTAATTTTCTATACTTAACTCCTGTTTCTGTATCACGCAATCCATTTTTCTCAAACACAGTAAACATATCTTGCGCATACACTTCAGACCATAAATACCCATAATAATATACAGGATGGGTATTGATATGAATCCAACATGCTTGTGGATGTGTACCTTCAATATACCAATCCATTACACCTAATTGTTTGTCAATATCACGCCATAATTGGTCAGTATCTAATGGTGTATTGGGATCATATTTATTGTATAAATTCATATCATAAATACAACTTCGTAATGAACCTTGAGCAGATAGTCCTGAAGAGACATTTTTGGCATTTTCCATATTGTCAAATAATTCCTTTGGAAACACTTCTCCTGTTTCATAATGTTTTGCAAACGAGCTTAAGATATCGTAATCCCAAATCCAGTTTTCAAAAATCTGAGACATTGCTTCTACAAAATCTCTTTTGGTATCTGACTGTAAACTGTATTCTCCTTCATAGGACATCGCATCCATAATATGACCAAATTCATGAAACAACGTACTTAATTCGCCATGAGTAATCATAGACGGCAGCTTATCTGTCCCTTTGGTGAAATTTCCTAACATCATAGCAACAGGCACTTCATAACCTTCAACCATTTGCTTTCCTGTTGATAAAGGCACTGCATAAAACCAAGATTCTTTGAACGGTCTAGGATATAAATCAAGAAAGAATCGTCCTTTTAATTTATTGTTTTCAAACACATCATAAGCCAATACGTCTTCATGCCATACCGAAGGATTATCAATTTCTCTAAATTCAACATCTAACAGTTCTTGATACAATTCAAACATACCAGAAAGACAAGCTTCCATTGGTAGGTACTCACGAATTTTTTCAGAATCTACTTTGTATTCCGATTTTAAAATTTGGTTTTTATAATATGATAAGTCCCAAGGATTCAAAATTTCATCCTTTGAAATGCCATCTAATCGTTGTCTTGCGTCTTTAAGAACTTCAATATCTTGAATTGCTTTTTCCTTGGATTCTGCAACCAAATCGTTTACAAATTTCCAAATATTTTCAGGATTCTCAGCCATTTTAGGGACAAGATTATAGTCTGCATAAGACGCATGTCCCATTAATTGTGCCAGTTGATATCGTTTTTCAACCAACTGATTTAAGATCTCTACATTTTTATCTGCTCCTCTATTTGAATACAACATTTGGTATGCTTTTCTAGTATCAGAATTTGTAGCATTACTCATTACTGGTCCGTTAGTTGAAGGCTGCACAGGAATTTCATAAGTTCCCTTGTCGGTTTTATACTTATCTTTTAAACTCTCAGGAAGTCCTTTTGCTCCAGCTTCATCAATAGTTAATATTGAATTAGCAGTGTTCATATTTGTTGAATACTGAGAAGTTAAATCTGTTATTTCAGCCTTTAAATTTTTAAATTCTACTAGCTTATCTTCTGAAAGATTTACACCAGATTGTTCAAATCCATCAATAATATCGTCTACAAATCGTTGTCTTCTGTTATCTAATTTAGAATACGCTTCTGAAGTTTTAAAAGTTTCAAATTGTTTAAATAAATCTTTATCGGAATACATTGCTGTACTTAAAGAGTCTACTTTTTGAGAATACTCAATTCCTTTTGCTCTAGTAATAGAATCAGTGGATGTCCAATACAACATAAATGCATTATTGTTTGCTTGAGACAATTTATTATAACCTTCATCAAATGGAATAAAAGTGTTTTCTAGAGTTGGTACAGACTGACTTTTTATGTCTTTAATTATTTGCACTGCTTTTTCCATTTCATAACTAACATAGGCTTCTATTGATTTACCTGAAACATTTTCATAATCAATAGACTCATTTAAAGCGACATTAAACGGATTATCGTCAGGTAATTCTATGACTACTTTTTCGGATTCTTTTTCTGAACAATTCATAAGCGATAATAATACTAGTACAACTGCTAATTTTTTCATTTTAATAAAAATTTTAAGTATTCAACAAATATAACATTCAAAATTCAGAAAAACGTTTGTGCACAAAAAAGCCTTATAAACTATTATTAAGTTCATAAGGCTCTATATATACTTAGGATTTAATGCTAATGAGCATTGAATACTTCTTTACGTTTTTTTAATTGTCTATCTAAATCTTTAATAGTTTCTCTAACTGCAACTTCATGTTTTGCTTCATCAGATGTTGCAAAAATTCGTGGTCCAGGCAAACTCAGTTCAATATCACATATTTTACCTTTTGTATGACTATGTTCATCTTGTTTAAATCGAACGGTTGCTCCTATCAAAAATTCATATCTACTAAATAATTTATTAAGTTTTTCTTCTGTAAATGTATTAAGTGCTTCACTTATATCAACATCGACATATCTAATATTTACATTCATAATCGGCTTTTGTTTTAGTTAATTTCAATACATAAATTTACGAAAATATGAATAAACTTTAACTGACATAAGTCATAAAGAATTGATAAAATTTATTTAAAAATGATATTTTCATCTGTATTGAACCACGTGGAATAAAACTCTTGATGTATTTTTTCAATACTATTACGTTTCACCTTCATACTAGGCGTTGCCAATCCATTAGCGACATTCCAGTCTTCTTTCATAACCACCACTTTTTCTATCCGTTCATGCTTTTCTAAAACTGGATTTATGTCTGACATACTGGTTAATAAGGAATCAAAAACATCTTCTTTAGATTTGGATTTAGCAAGTTCAGATAATGTTACTAGAGCAATTGGCTGTGGAATACCAGTCCCAACAATACATATTTGTTCTATGTCAGTATTTCCTGACATAAGTAATTCAATATGAGACGGTGAAATATACTTTCCTTTATCTGTTTTAAATTGATCTTTTACACGACCAACAATACTTAAAAAACCATCATGATCAAATTCACCCAAATCACCAGTTTTAAGATAGCCTTCATCATCAAAAACTTCAGCTGTAATGTCTGGCGCTTTATAATACCCCATCATCAAGCAATTATTTTTGATACAAATTTCACCTTCAGGAGATAATTTAGCTTTCACATTATCAAACGTCTTACCAACTGTTCCTATTTTACTAGCTCTAGGCATGTTAAAGTGTGACACACAACAATCTTCTGTCATACCATAACCTTGATAAATCGTTATTCCCAATTTTGCATACCAGCGTACAATTTCAGAAGCGATAGGTGCAGCAGCAGAAGCAATAAACACAGCATCTTTTAGTCCTAGTTTTTGTTTTAATTTATTTTTGACAATACTATTTAATATTGGAATTTTTAAGAGGACATTCAGTTTTCTCTGAGGAAGCGATTCTAGTATCTTTTCTCTAAATTTCGTCCAAATTCTAGGCACAGCAAAAAATAAATTAGGTTGAACTGCTTCTAAATCTTTAGCAAAAGTTTCAAGAGATTCTGCAAAAGTAATTGTACCTCCAAGTACCATTCCTGCGTTATTTAATAATCGCTCGGCAACATGAGCCAATGGTAGATATGAAAACAATTTAGGTTTATTTTCTAAAGTAAATTCATTTACTAAGGTAGAAGATGACTCCATAAAATTACTTCCCGAATGCATCACACCTTTTGGGTTACCAGTTGTACCAGACGTATAAATAATTGTATGCAGACTATCTGGATTTGCATAATGAACATCTGTTAATGGCTGAGTCTCATTAATAATAGTTTCCCATAACACACCTTCTTGAGCTCCATACATACCAATGCTTATTTTGGGAATGTCTGGAACACCTTCCTTTTGAGAATAGAAATCATCTAACTTACCAATTATGATCGCTTTAGATTCACTATGTACCAAAATTTGGTTCATTGATGTAGCATTGAGTGTCGGATAAATTGGAATAGACACATAACCAGCCATCATAATCGCTAAATCGGATATGATCCAGTGAGCACAATTTTTAGAAAGCAAAGCAATATGACTTCGCTCAGGCAAATTTAAAGATCTTAAATAAGTCGCCATTTTTCTTGCTTCCTCACCAGTTTCTTGATAAGTATATGAAATTATTTTTCTGTTAATAGGCTGGTTTAAAAAAACTTGCTTGGGAAATTCAGCTTCCCAAAATAAAAAAGCATCAAGTGGTGTTTTAAATTCTTGCATTATAGGGTTAGTTAGTTGTTTAAATATACAGAAAGTATTTAAGTAAACATTATATTTGATGACATGAAATCGCTTTAATTATGCAATTAGTTTTTGCCACAAATAATCTTAATAAACTCAAAGAAGTTCAATCTTTAATCCCAATACACGTACAACTTTTAAGTTTAAAAGATATTGGTTGTTTTGAGGATGTGCCTGAAACTCAATTAACAATAGAAGGTAATGCCGTTCAAAAAGCTGAATATATCAAAGAACATTATGGTTTTGATTGCTTTGCAGACGATACTGGCCTAGAAGTTGAAGCGCTTAATGGTGAGCCAGGCGTTTTTAGCGCTCGCTATGCTGGTGACCAACGTAATGCTGATGACAACACAAATAAACTCTTAAAAAACTTAGAGAATCAATCTAATAGAAAAGCACAATTTAAAACTGTAATTGCGTTACATTTGAATGGTAAACTAGAAACATTTACTGGTTTTTGTAAAGGTAATATTACTAGTGAAAGACATGGTGTTGGAGGCTTTGGATACGACCCAGTTTTTAAAGCTGAAGGTTATAATCAAACATTTGCTGAAATCACTCTAGATGAAAAGAATAGCATTGGACATCGTGGAAAAGCTGTAAATAAACTTATCTCTTTTTTGAAATCTATTCAAGATTAGTTTAAATTTATAATCTAATGTACTTAAGTATGAGAAAGATTGTAATAGCCATAATTTTAATAGCGTGTTTTGCTTGTAATTCCGATTCTGAAGACAATGAAGGCTTTCAACAAAACTCAGTTTCAAAAATAGTCACAACAACCTATGTTTTAGGTAATCCAGAAGTTATAAACAGAAAAAACTATTTGAACAATAGGCCAAAAGTTGACTCGGTTTACAGTGTTTCAAATGACATCTGGATTTATATAAATTTCTTTTATGAAAATGACAGATTAGTGCGTCGAGAAACTAATACTGAAGGATCAAATCAAGTGGATGAATTTCTAATTGACTATGATGATTTTGGAAGAATCATTCAAACTACAGAAACAACAAATTCATTCACCAGTTCAACTTCATTCACTTATGAAGAATTAGCTATAACAAGCGTAAACAACTATAATGGAGATATCACGACCAAAGTCTTTCATTTAAATACTGATGGCATAATTTATAAAGAGGTAAACTCAAATGGAACTCTCGAAGTTCTATATGACCAAGACTATAATGTAATATCATTCAATTCATTAGAAGTGCCCATAAGCACTTATACATACGATAACAATTTACTACCTCCTGATAATTTTCAATTTTTTAAAAAATTTATGCTTGGTGATTATAAAAACAATGTAATACTTTTTGAAAATAGTATTTCAGGAGCTGCATTTAGTGATATTGCAACAATTCCTAAATATCATCTATCAGTAACTAATAGTAGCTTTACCCACACCTACGAATGGACTTTTAATAATAATGGTTATCCAATCAGTAGAAAAACCTTAGATGAAAATAACCATCTTATTTTTCAAATTGAATATTTCTATAATTAAAATTTACACTAAATAATTTTGCTAGATAACCGTGAAAAAACGCCCAAATATTGATTATCCAATTAAAAGTCTATCTTTGCAACTTGAAAAACCCTGAATAAGGGTTTGTAGATTCCTCAGAGTGAGGATGTGTTACCTAGAAGTTTAAGTGTTTAGTATGTCGATTCGCTTCTTTCGTAACACCAAAGAACATAATCGAATACAACACAAAAGAATGAGCACATTCCAAGAACTCGGTCTTAACGAAGACCTATTAGCTGCTATTACTGATTTAGGATTTGAAAAACCTAGTGATGTTCAAGTAAAAGCAATTCCAATTTTATTAGAAGAAGATTCAGATCTTGTGGCTTTAGCCCAAACAGGAACTGGAAAAACCGCTGCATTTGGATTTCCAATGCTGCAAAAAATAGATATAGATAGTCGTACGACGCAAGGATTGATTCTCTCTCCTACTCGTGAACTATGCTTACAAATAACCAATGAGCTTAAACAATACGGAAAGTATTGCAAAGGCTTAAATGTAACTGCCATTTATGGTGGTGCAAGTATTACTGATCAAGCAAGATCTGTAAAGCGTGGTGCCCAAATTATTGTTGCTACTCCTGGTCGTATGAAAGATATGATTAGCAGAAAAATGGTTGATATTTCTAAAATTGAATACTCGGTTTTAGATGAAGCTGATGAAATGTTAAACATGGGATTTTATGAAGATATTACAGATATTTTATCTCATACACCTGAAGACAAAAACACATGGTTGTTTTCTGCAACAATGCCAAAAGAGGTCTCTAGAATCGCCAGAGATTTCATGCATGATCCATTAGAAATTACTGTTGGTAACAAAAATGAAAGTACAAGTCAGGTATCTCACGAATACTATTTAGTAAATGCTCGTGATCGCTACCAAGCTTTAAAACGCTTGTCTGATGCTAATCCAGATATATTTTCTGTAATTTTTTGTCGTACAAAACGTGATACACAAAAAGTTGCTGAAAACTTAATTGAAGATGGATATAGCGCTGGCGCTTTACATGGTGATTTAAGTCAGAATCAACGTGATTTAGT
>NZ_JBGCCX010000044.1:0-22714 GCF_045105015.1 Psychroserpens sp. | reverse complement strand
TCCAACAGGAGAAGGCTGGAACGGTAACTATAATGGAAACCCGATGCCAACAAGTGACTACTGGTTTGTTGTAGAGTACTTAGAACCAAATACATTAGAACAAAAAGAATTTAAAGCCCATTTCACCCTGAAAAGATAAATTAGATATGAATTTCAAAAAATATTGTTTAATAGCAAGTTTAGCTTTATTTACCCAAATTGGTAGTGCTCAAGAAGGATTACCGATTTATTCAGATTATTTAACCGATAATTATTATTTAATACATCCGTCGATGGCTGGTGTTGCAAATTGTGCTAAAGTAAGATTAACGGCACGTCAACAATGGTTTGGACAAGATGAAGCCCCAAGTTTACAAACATTGAGTGTTAATAGTAGAATAGGAGAATCTCCTTCTGCAGTTGGAGCTATTGTTTATAATGATAAGAATGGGTTTCACTCACAAACAGGAGCTTATTTAACCTATGCACACCATTTGATGTTTTCACGTAATGAAATTGATATGAATATGCTATCATTTGGTTTAAGTGCAGGTATAATTCAATATAAACTTGATGAAACAGAATTCTTAGCTGAAGGTTTTGACCCAATTATTGCCGGTGTTGAACAGAGTGCTACAAATTTTAATGTTGATTTTGGGTTCTCATACCATTTGATTGATTTTTATGCACATGCAACGGTAAAAAATGTGCTGAATAATGAAGGTATTAACTTTAATGAACAAGGTTTGAGTTATGATAATTTAAGGACCTATCTAATTTCTGCAGGAAATACTTTTAGTAGTTATGGTAGTGATTGGAGCTATGAACCATCAATCATGTACATGTATAGAGATGCTACTGAAGAATCTTCAATTGATATCAATGCAAAAGTTTACAGAACTATGGATTTTGGAAAAATTTGGGGAGGAATATCTTATAGAAGAAGTTTTGATGGTGCTGAATTTCAAGATGGTACAGGTGTAAGTAGCCAAAAACTACAATATTTCACACCATTTTTTGGAGTTGATTACAATAACTTTGTATTTGCTTATACATATTCATACCAAGCGAATTCTGTAGTGTTTAATAATGGAGGTTTCCACCAATTTACACTAGGTTACAACTTTAACTGTAGAAGAGAGAAATACGAGTGTAATTGTCCTGCAATTAACTAGTAAAACATATTATTTATAAATTAAAAGTCTCGAAAATTTCGAGACTTTTTTGCGTTAGTGATGGAAGCTTTGTTGAAGCTCTCCTAATATTTATATTTAGGAAGCGACTGCTGAGAGCACGACCCTCTGAAACTAATTAGTGACAGAGGGTAACGCCCAAATTAATTTACCATTTGTATTTTTTTGATTTAGCTTGAGTTTTTATGGCTTGAATCATAGCATTGTCAAGTCTGCTAGTATTATCTTTTTGCTGTTCGGAAATGTAGTTTCTGCGCTTTTGATTGAGTGTTTGAATTTCATTTTGAATAGACTCACGTTCTTTACGCTTCTTATCAACATATACTTTAATTTCTGTTGTGCTTTTACCTTTTAATTCTTCAGGTAAATCACCCTTATCTAAATCTTCATATTTAAAATCCTTTTCTTGTTCTGCATCAACTAAATCCCAAGTTGAGTTTTTATATAAGTGAGAACTTTTACTTACAGTTCTACTAACAGCATTCGCATTGCTGTATTCCATTGCATTATTGTCTTCTTGTGATTGTTGCACTATTTTAGAGTTTCCAATTGTACCATATGCAACATAAGTTTTATTGAGCTTTTGATTTAATTTTAATATTTGATCGTCATATGGAGTGGCAACATAGGTAGTTGCTTTGTTGTGATTAATTGCCATATAATCACCATGTGCTAAATCTGCACCATCTTTCCAATAGTTAGTAATACCTTGACTGTAATCTCCACAAAAAATTGTATTCACAGTTACATCATTTTTATGTGCGAGTTTTGCAGCGTCTTTATAACTAACACGACCTTGAGTAAATGGTTCATTTCCAGCAATAAATATGAGTTTTAAGTCATCCTGATTGCTTCCCCAATTTAATTGTTTTATGGATGTTTGTATGACTTGTCCACAGTATTCATTTCCGCCATTAGTTGTTAGTGAAAATAGTTGCTTTGATATTTCATCTAAATCACTGCTAAATGCCAATACTTGACGAATATGTCCTTCGCTTCCGCTTAGATTATCATTTCCATATTCATAAAGTGCAATTTCTAAATTAGGTTTTTCATCACCACATTTTGCGTATGAGAGTTCATTAACCATATCCCAAAGTTGTGCCTTAGCTTGATCTATTAAGCCATCCATACTATTACTGGTGTCTAGCAGAAGTGCTACTTTTATGAATTGATTGTTGCTGTTGTGTTTTACAGTTTTAGCCAAAACTACATCAGATTCATTGGATTTGTTATTCGCATTACACGATAAACTTGTTATCATTAATACACTTAATACCATTGATTTAAAAATTGTCTTCATTATTTATGTTTTTAAGATTGACAGGATAAAACTATGGTGATCTTTTTTTTATAAAAAACAGGGATGAGTAAAGTGCGTTTACTAATTAGTGAATGTGTTTTTTAATTGAGTAAAGCTTTATATTCTTACTTCTAGGTGATGTGTTTTCAGTTTTTTCAATTTTATTTAATGAATTAAAGTGTGTAAGTTTATTCTGTTGAAATATATCACATGAAAAATATCTTACTATACAGCCTTTTGCTCTTAATGATTATGCCAGTTTGTAATTTGGCAGCTCAACAAGATGATCCATTATTATATATACGAGGTTCAGTTCGAGAGAGTGATACTTATGAACCTATATCTAAGGTGAATATTGAAATTAACGGAGGTGCATATACGATTACAGATGCGCAAGGTCGATTCACTATTAGAGCAAAAAAAGGAGACGAACTTATTGTAAGGCATAAAGATTTTGAAACTGTTTATTATACGATACTTAAAGATGATCGTCTAGTGATTGAAGTCGAGCCAGTAGTTAGAAAAACTATAAATTCAAAGTTTAAGCGTGACGTAAAACGGTTTAATTCTTTAATTGATTCGGCCTCAGTTTACAAGAAAAAGGATGTTGCAAAAAGTATAAAGTTTATTGGAGAGGCTTTAACTCAAAGTACTTCAGTTTCTCAAAATGCTGAAGCTTATCAAGTTTTGGCTGAAGTCTATATGTTTTGGAAACAATATGATCTTGCGGTTAATAATTATAGGATAAGTCTACAAAACGTTGAAACTAATTATTCTAAGTTAGGGCTTGCTAAAGCCTATGAACTAAATAAAAATTATCAAGAAAGTATTGATACCTATAATGCTATCATTAAAAATGAATTAGGGAATTATCAGTTGGTAACACTTTATGAAGGTCTAGGAGATACTTATTTTAGTACTAAAGATTATGATGCATCATTTAATGCCTATCAAAAAGCACTTACTATTGCTAAAGATCATTTAATTTCTCCAAAAATAGTTGATCTTAATTCTAAGATAGCTCAAACGTATAATGCTAAAGGAAAAACAGAAGAAGCTGAAGCTTATTTTGATAGTTCAATGAATTTAGCTGAACAAGAGACAAAAAAACGTGCACTTCAAGAAAAGGTTACTGTAGCCGATTTTCAAAATATAAACAGAAATTACGATAAAGAAATTGAGCTTAGAAAAGAAATTGTAGAAGACGTTGAAGCTAATGAAAGTGATTCAATTCTTGATAATGCTAGTGCTTTTACTTCTCAAAAACAAAATTATAAAATTGGTAATGCATATGCCTTACAGAAGGATTATGTGAATGCGATATCTTATTTAGAAAAAAGTATTGAAGAAGCTGATGATAAGGAAGATTTAGTTGTAAAAAAGGATGCGACTAAAAAATTATCCGATCTTTTTGTTGATACTGGTAATTATCAAAAAGCATTAGAAACTTTTAGAGCTTACACCGAAGTCGTAGACGAATTATATATTAAAAGAGAACAGGAATTATCTCAAGCAGATCGATTGCGACGAAACATGGGTGAACAACAAAACAGAATCACCAGTCTTTTAAGTGACAAAGCGCTAAATGAAAGCCTAGTCAAAGAACAAAATAAAAACCAGCAAATTATTATTTACGCTTTAATTGGAGGGATGTTATTGTTAACCATTACAGCTTTTGTTATGTATAAATATATAAAGCAGCAGCGATTTGCAAATAATTTATTGGCTTTAAAATCGTTACGAAGTCAGATGAATCCTCACTTTATTTTTAATGCACTTAATTCTGTTAATAGCTTTATAGCGAGTAGTGATGAACGTACTGCAAATAAATATTTATCCGATTTTTCCCATTTAATGCGGTCTGTTTTAGAAAATAGTGAGGAAGACTTTATTCCATTGCAGAAAGAAATTGAATTATTAGACTTATATACCAAATTGGAACATTTCAGATTTCAAGATAAGTTTGATTATAGTATTACTGTTGATGATGCTGTAGTTGTTTCAGAATATAAAATTCCACCAATGTTATTACAACCTTATATTGAAAATGCTGTATGGCATGGATTACGTTATAAGACTGAAAAGGGACACTTATATATTTCAATAGATAAAAAGAATGACAGCGAAATCACCATTAGTGTGTCTGATGATGGTATTGGAAGAGTACGTTCTAAAGCATTAAAAACGGAACATCAGAAAAAACAAAATTCTAAAGGCATGGGGAATATCAAGAAACGTGTTGCCATTCTAAATGAAATGTATAAAGATAAAGTAGATGTGTTTATTGAAGATTATCAAGCTCAAGAAGATGCAGGAACTAAAGTAGTTGTAACCATAAAAAAAGATTAAATGAAACTAAAATCTATAATTGTAGAAGACGAAGAAACGAGTAGAGAAATTTTAAAGAATTATCTCAAAAAGTATTGTCCGAATGTTGAAATTTTAGGTGAAGCTGCAAATGTCGATGAAGCTTTAATACTGATCAGGAATAACAATGATCTAGATTTGGTGTTCCTTGATGTAGAGATGCCTTACGGAAATGCATTTGATTTATTAGATAAGGTTGGTGATATAGATTTTGAAACGATATTTGTTACGGCTTATAATCATTATGCTATTGAAGCATTGAATGCTCATGCATCGTATTATTTAATGAAACCCATTTCAATTGATGATTTGATAAAAGCTGTAGATTACGTGTCTGAAATTAAAATGAAAGAAGATGCATTGCAAGATCAAATATTAGTTCCAAAAACAAATACAGTAAATGGAAAGATTACTATTCCGCAGCAAGATGGTTTTGAAGTTTTAGAAACTGCTAATATTATGTATTGTAAAGCGGATGATAATTATACAGAGATTTACTTGAATAATAATAAAAAGAAATTGGTTAGTAAAACTTTAAAATACTTTGAAGAAGCGCTTAACGGAAGTAATTTTGCAAGAGTACATAAAAGTTACTTAGTTAATGTTAATGAGGTAACTAAATACCTAAAAGGTAAAGGAGGAAGTGTTGTCTTAAGTAATGGGAAACAAATCATGGTTTCTGCTTCCAAAAAAGCTAATTTTTTATCATATTTTAAATAAGAATTAAAAAGACGAAGTTATGCCGATTATAAAACCAGTAAGAGGAATCCATCCACAAATACCTGACGATTGTTACATTGCAGAAAACGCAACGATAGTTGGAGAAGTTATAATGGGTAGCCAATGCAGTATATGGTTTAATGCTGTTATTAGAGGTGATGTTCATGTTATTCAAATGGGTAATAAAGTCAATGTTCAAGATGGTGCAGTAATTCATGCCACTTATCAAAAATCACCAACAACTATTGGGAATAATGTGTCAATTGGCCATAACGCTATTGTACATGGCTGTACTATAAAAGATAATGTTTTAGTAGGAATGGGAAGCATTATTATGGATGATTGTATCGTAGAAAGCAATTGCATTATTGCTGCAGGAGCAGTTGTTACAGCTAATACTAAAGTTGAGTCTGGTAGCATTTATGCTGGTATTCCTGCGAAGAAAATTAAGGATATTAGTAAAGAATTAATCTCTGGTGAAATTGATAGGATTGCCAATAATTATGTGAAATATTCGAGCTGGTTTAAGTAGTTTAAAAAGCTAAATAATCCACTTTATACTTGTTGTCAAGTATATCATTAAGAACAGTTGTATTTGTGTTTGAATAAAACAGATTTTCAGGTAATTTAGTGATAGAGTTTAACAATTGGTTTTGTTCAAGTACTGTTTTAGTCTGTTTAGCTACTGCTCGTCCAGAATCAATGATTTTAACATGTTTTGGTAGCAGCTCTAATAGTACAGGCATAAGGTAAGGGTAATGTGTACAACCTAGGACTAAATAATCGATGTTAGCTTCAATCATTGGCTCCAAATATTCAGTGAGCAAATCTTTCATTTCATAAGAATTACTCTTTCCTTCTTCAATTAAAGGTACTATGCCTTCGCCGATTTGTTCAATGACTTTAATACCATTACTGTATAGATCAGTAGTTTGGTGAAATAAATCACTAGCGAGTGTACCTTTGGTCGCTAAAATGCCAATAGTTTTTGTTTCAGTATTGAGCGCTGCAGGTTTTATAGCTGGTTCTATTCCAATAAATGGAACATCATAAGTTGATCGTAAAAGAGAAATAGCATTAGTTGTTGCTGTATTGCATGCAACTACAATTAGTTTGCAGTTTTTTGATAATAGATATTCTGTGTTTTTGATACTGAGGTCTATAATCTTTTGTTTGCTTTTGTTGCCATAAGGCGAATGTTTACTATCTGCAAGGTATATCGAATTTTCAAAAGGCAAGAGCGCATGAATTTCTTTAAAAATTGATGTGCCTCCAATGCCTGAATCAAATATGCCAATAGGTTGTGTACTCATTTGTTTTACAAAAATAGAAAAGCCACTTTAGTAAGTGGCTTTCTAATTCAATTATTTTTGAGATGTGATTAGAATCCTAATTCTGTTTTTACATCAGCTAATAAGTCTTTACCATCTGCAACTAGAACACCACCACCTTGAGTAGAATCTAATACATATTGAAAACCTTGCGCTTTAGAAACTTTGATAATAGCTGCTTTAGCTTTTTCAAAAATAGGCTTTAATAAATCAGCTTCTTTTTTCTGTAAATCTTGTTGCGCTTGTCCTTGATACTGACGAATACTTTGTTCCATAGTTTGAACTTCTTGAGCTCTTGCTGTGTTTTCTTCTTCTGTTTTAGTATCTACTTCAGCTTGGTATTGTTTTACTTTATTTTGAAGTTCTGTTGCCATTGTTTTAATCTCAGCTTCATAGGTCTTTGTTAACCTTTCAATCTCAGCCTGTGCAGTTTTCATTTCTGGCATAGCTTCTACTAACTGCGTTGTGTTTATATGTGCAATTTTAGATTGTGCTGTTGAAAAGCTTGTTGCTCCAACAAAAAGTAAGCTTGCAAATAAAAGGGTTTTAAATTGTTTCATTTTAAAATTTGTTACGTGTTATAATTATTGTTTTTAGTTATCTTCATTAGGAACGGAGTCCTTCTTTTTTTTCTGAGCTTCACGCTCTTCTTTAGCTTTTTTACGGTCTTCTAATATTTTTTTTCTTTTTTCATCTAAAGCTTTTTGTCTTGCTTCTCTATCTTTTAATTTTTGTTGCTTCTTTTCTTCAGCAATTTGTGCCGGTGTTTTTTCTGAACTGTCTCCAGTTTTTTTAGTGTCATCTTTAGTTCCAGCTTTTCTAGGCACAGCAGTTGTGTCTTTTGCTTTCGATCTTTTAGAGTTATTAACACTATCGCGCTCAGATTTTGCTTTAGCTCTATCGTCAAGAATTTTTTGACGACGATCTGCTGCTGCATTTTTTAATGAATCTCTACGTTTTAATTGCTCTTCTTGTCGTTTAGCAATTGCTGCTTCACGTTCAGATTTTTTATCTTCTAGAGCTTTTTGACGTTCATCTAGTTCTTCATTAATCACTGGCACTACATCCTCTTCATTTGCTTTTTTACGATCAGCTCGAGATTTAGCTTGAGTTCGTTTAGATGATCGTGTAATGCTTCGGATAATTAAATCACTAATATCAAAACGGTCTGCAGAATACAGCATTACAACGTCAGCCGATTTATCAAATATAAAATCATACTTTTTGTTTCCAGCGATTTCTTGAACTGCAGCAAAAATTTGATCTTGTATAGGTTGCATCAATTGCTTCTTCTGAATCATTAAATCACCATTTGGACCGAAACGTTTTTGCTGATAGTCTAAAATATCTGCTTCTTCATAAGAAATATCTTCTAATCGTTCTTCATATAATTCTTTGGTCAAAAGAACACTTTCATTTTCTAACTGCTTTTTCTTTTGATCAATGGTATTTAAACGTTGTTCTATTTCAGATTTCCATTGTTGAACTTTTTGTTCTAGCTGTGTCGTAGCTTGTTGGTATTCTGGTATATTTTGCAAAATATATTCTGTGTCTATATAACCTATTCTAACACCACGACCTTGAGCACTAGAAACAAAGCTCATTAGACCCATAATTGTCACTAAAAAAAGAACTTTATACTTCATCTGTTTTATTTTATATTTTACTAAAATCTTATAAGATTATTAAATTGACAGATAAATATAACGATTCCGTCAATGTTTTGCTTTTCAAATTAACGAAATATATTTTGAAAAATTTTAACACACTCATTAAATCGTCATATTGCTAATAGAAAATATCGTGCCAAAATTAAAATTGCTGGCCAATAATGAAGTGAGTTTCCCATCCGTTTTTAACAGTTGTCCCAGGAATAGCATCAAATCCGTGTCCAAAATCAATACCTAATAATCCAAAGGCTGGCATGAAAATTCTAAGTCCAAAACCTGCAGAACGATTGATGTTAAAAGGATTATAATCTCTAAAATTATCATATGAAGAACCACCTTCAGCAAACATTAAACCATAAATTTTGGCTTGAGCACCAAGAGTAATAGGATATCTTAATTCTAATGAGAATTTATTATATATCGTACCACCATCTTGAGATGATAATGATTGATTAGGATAACCACGAAGCTGAATAACTTCTCGACCGTCTAATGCAAAGTTTCCTAAACCATCACCACCTAAGAAGAAACGCTCAAAAGGGATAATACCTCTATCATTGTTATATGCACCAAGAAAACCAAATTCTAATCCAGATTTAATAATTAATTTATCGACTATCCTAGTATACCAATCTCCTTTGAATTTCACCTTGTAAAACTCTAACCAGTTATAACGTTCTTGATCAATTTCACCAATTCTAACTAAATCATCAGCATCTGTCAAATCAAGTGCATCACGTTCTTCTTTTAGAGCTTCATAATCTACATTGTTGAATAGAGAATAAGGAAAAGACATTTTAGCACTTATAGAAAAACTAGAGCCTCCTTCAGGATAAATAGGGTCTGTAAATAAATTATTTCTACTTAAACCAATAGTGTAAGATAAGTTATTAGAATATCCGTCACCAAAAGTAAAAAGACCAGTATTATAGTTTTTTAAGTTGTAATGTTGGAAACTAACCGATTGGGATAATGTAAAGTAATCATCAGGAACTTTTAAACGTTTTGCTAATCCAACAGAAATACCAGTAATATTAAATCGTCTGTCTTTATCTGCATCTCTCGTTATTGGGTCAAATAGAAATTGTCTTGTATGAGATAATGATGTGGAAAATTGTACAGGGCGTTTTCCTCCTAACCAAGGTTCAGAGAATGAGAAACTGTAGGTTTGAAAAAACCGCGAAGCTTGTAAACGAAGCGCTAGAGATTGCCCGTCACCCATAGGTAATGGTTTGTAGGCTTCTTTTTTGAAAATATCTTTTATAGCAAAATTGTTAAATGATAAACCTAGGGTACCAATAAAGCCACCACCACCATAGCCACCTTGTAATTCAATTTGACTTGAACCTCTTTCAACAACTGTATATTCAATATCTACAGTACCTTCATTAGGATTCATGTTTTTAAAGTCTGGTGTGATGAGTTGGGCATCAAAAAAGCCTAATTGACCAAGTTCTCTAATCGTTCTAATAACATTAGCTTTACTATATAATTGTCCAGGTTTGGTTCTTAATTCTCTGTAAATTACATGATCGTTAGTTCTATCATTGCCTGTTACTGTAATGTTATTAAAATAGGCAGGTTTACCTTCTGAGATTCGAATCTCCATATCGATTACATTCCCTTCTGCACTAATTTCTACCGGATTGATAGTTGAAAACAAATAACCATTATTTTGATATAGGTTCGTTAGGTCTAATGCATCTGGTTTACTATCGTCAGCAATACGCTTACGTAATTCAACACCATTGTAAGTTTCACCTTCTTTAATTCGTAATACAGAACTTAATTGTTCATCTGTGTAAACACTATTTCCAACGAAAGTGATTTTACCAAATTTATACTGCTCACCTTCTTCAAGTGTAATCTCTAGACTAATATTTTTCTTGTCTTTATAAATAATAGAGTCTGAAATAATTCGAGCATCTCTATATCCATTTTCTTTGTACTTATCAATAACACTAACAAGATCTTCTTTGTAATTTTCTTCAATATATTTTGAACGTTTAAAAAGACGAATAAAATTCTTTTTCTTTGTGTTCTTCATGGTTTTTCTTAGCTTTTTATCAGAAAGCTTTTCGTTACCATTAAATGTAATTTTGTTGATTTTTACTTTTTCACCTTTGTCAATATAAACGAGCATGTCTACCCGACTTTTTAAAATAGAGTCATTTGTAGCGTCATTTGTGTTAACAGTTACTTTTGTGTTCAAGAAACCGTTTTTCTTGTATTTGTTTGTAAGGTAATTTCGAGTTGTAGTGATTAAGTTTTCTGTTACTTTGACACCTTTAGAAAGATTATTCTCTTTGATTACCTCTTCTTTTTTCTTCTTTTTAACACCTTGAATTTCTACTTCATTTAGTTCTGGTAAATCAGCTAGGTTAATTTCAAGATACGCTTTGTTACCTTCTGTTTTAGCTAAGTAGATGTCAATACTACTAAACAATTTACTTCCCCAAAGTTTTTTTAATGCATTGCTTATTTGTTCACCAGGAATGACAATAGCCTGACCTTTTCGTAAGCCAGAAAAAGATATAATTGTTGTTTCACTAAAATTTGTATTACCTGTAACAGTAATGTCTTCAATGATATAGTCTTTTCCGTTTTCAAAGCTTGTTTGTTGAGCAACAGCGATGCTTGAAACAATGAAAAATAATATTGTAAATAGTTGCTTTATGTAAGTTTTCAAAAGTAAATTGTTAGCTAAGTTGTTCACTGGTTTTTCCAAATCGTCGTTCTCTATTTTGATAATTAATCAAAGCTTCATATAGGTTTTGTTTAGTAAAATCTGGCCATAATACATCAGTAAAATATAATTCGGCATAAGCAATTTGCCAAAGCAGAAAATTACTTATTCTGTGTTCTCCACTAGTCCTAATTAATAAATCTACATCAGGTAAATTTTGCGTGTAAAGATGCTTATTTATAATTGATTCGTCAATACTTTCAATAGAAATTATATTATTTTTAACGTTCGCAGAAATCTCTTTAATAACATTAACTATTTCTTCTCTTGAACCATAGCTGAGGGCAAGGGTCAAAGTCATGTGAGTATTGTTTTTTGTTTTATCAATAACTTCAAGTAGTTCTGAATGCGCTTTTTTTGGCAAATCGTTAAGGTTTCCGATTGCTGATAGTTTGATGTTATTATCTTGAAGTGTTTTGATTTCTTTTTTAAGAGATTTAACAAGAAGCTTCATTAAAGTCTTTACTTCTAATTTAGGGCGTTTCCAATTTTCAGTTGAGAAGGCATACAAAGTTAAGTTTTTAATGCCTATTTCAGCACTTGCTTCAACAACATCTCTTACAGATTTTGTGCCATTTTCGTGACCAATGACTCTAATCATTCCTTTTTGTTTAGCCCAACGGCCATTACCATCCATTATTATTGCTAGATGCTTAGGTAATTTGTCTTTCGCTATTTGGTCTTTTTCAATCATCTAAAAGTTACAATAACATGGTCTTTGTCCAAATGTGTAGGTAAGCGTAAAACCAGTAAACACATACCAATCATTACTGTTTGTGTTTCCTATACTTACTTGGTCTTCAAAATCTCCATCAGGTACACTGCCATCTATTTCATCTGAAAATGTATATCTCGCGCCAATTTCAAAACCTAAAATAAAATGATTAGCAATATTTGACTTTATTCCTAATACCATAGGTATTCCATATGCCCAACTACTCGTGTCTTCTTCAATAATAACTCCATCTGGACCATAAAAAAAGTTATCATGCTTCGCGACACTAATTCCAGAATATAAATAAGGAGTCGCTTTTATGCCTGACGTATGAAGATCGAAATCCCAAAATGTAAATTCCATACCTGCTGATATTTCTAATAAATTTGAATCAAATTCGTAATTTCTTGCTATTCGCCTTGGGTCATCTGATTCTATATCTTTTCCTACTAGATCTGCATAAATTAATGAGACTCTCCATGAATGTCTTGGGCTTCGATTCCATTTTAAAAGTAATCCAAGTGCAGCTGTATTAGGAGCGATATAATTTGTTGCTCCAACATCTCCAATAAAGTTACTTCCACCTGCAAACACTCCAACTTCATATATCTGAGAATGACTTGTTTGGGCAAAAAAAACACTCAATAAAAATAAGATTAAATATCTCATAAATTTTTAAAAGTTTGCAAATATAACAATTATGATTTGCCTTTAACAATTTGTGGCAAATAGTCTTACAGATTAACAGTTTTTGTTTGATTTTATTGTTTAATTTCGTTTGTCTTCACCCCAAAGCATTTTTTTTCTTAATGTATCTATAAAACTTTCTTGTATGAGTTCTACCATTCTTATTTCAAAATCAGCTTTTTTAATAGTAACAATAGTTGAATTGTGTAACGTTGCAATGCGAGAATCGAGAGATATTAAATAATGTTCTTCACGACCATCAACTCTTAACTGTATTTCGGTGTCGTCAGGAATAACGAGTGGCCTTGCATTAAGATTATGAGGTGCAATTGGTGTTAATACAAAACTATCGGTTTCGGGTGTGATAACTGGTCCACCACAACTTAAAGAATATCCTGTTGAGCCAGTTGGAGTTGAAATGATAAGTCCATCCGCCCAATATGATGTCAGGTATTCATCATTTAAATGCGTTTCAACGGTTATCATAGATGTGGTGTTCTTTCTGCTTACAGCGATTTCATTTAATGCAAAATTAGTTTCTAATAAATCTTTGTTTTCTGGTTGTGTTTCGACGCATAAAAGTGTTCGTTTCGAAATTTTATAATTCCCTTTTATGATATCGTCAATTGCAGATTCAATTTGACTGGTTCTAATAGTTGCTAAAAACCCAAGTCTTCCAGTATTAATTCCAACTATAGGAATAGATAAATCTCTTACAAAAGTGATTGCTCTTAAAATTGTGCCATCACCACCAATGCTAATTAATAATGAATAAGAATCGTCTAGGGCTTCAAAAGTATCAAATCCATCTAATTTAGATGGCTGTTTGCTTTCGTGTTTTATGATATTAAAAAAATCATTCTCAACACAAACTACTACATTTTTTTGTGACAACACTTCTAAAAGGATTTCAATACTTTCTTGTGTGTTATTGTGATAATATTGTCCGTAAATAGCAATTTTCATTATATATCCAGATATTTTCGAAGGTACTCAGAGCGATCCTTCAAATTTTCAACATAGTTGTCTTCTTCGTGTCCAGATACAATATTATAGCTATATCTTCTGAAGGTTTGTATAACATCGTTCAGTCCTGAATTACCAATTTTTATAGTAATTTGAACAACATCACTTTCAAGTTTAGAGACGAATGCACCTAAAATTTTTGCATCATTAGATTCAACAATTTGACTTACTTCACTAAAGGAGTAATCCATTAGTCCTTTTTCAACAATTAAGACACCACCTGGTTCAGAAAAAAATGGTGTTTGATTAAATAATCCTATGATATCGTTCAATTCAAAATAGCCTAAATAGTTGTTTTTATCACTTAAAACTGGCATAATATTACAAGAATTTTGAGCAAAGGTTTCTAATACATCCAACCAATTTGTACTGGTTCTAACAAAGAATCCTTCAATTGCATAATTACAATCAGAAATTGATTTTGCTCCCTCAAAACAATGAGCGTCAGTTTCAGAGATACAACCTAAATAAGTACCATTGTTTTCTATTGGAATATGAGAATAGGTGAGTTCATTAAATAACATTTGCAAATCACTTACCTTTTGAGTAATACTCAAAGGTTTAATGTCATTAATTATGTATTGTTGTAAAGGCATAACAGGTTTTATAATGTATCGCAAATTAATTAAAAATAACCACAAAAAGCAGTAAGTACTTTGTATTTTTGTGGTTAAAACATGAAGAAATGACAAAGTTAAGTGTAAACATTAATAAGATAGCCACGTTGCGAAATTCGCGAGGAGGAGACACACCTAATGTTGTACAGTTTGCTAAAGATGTACAGCGGTTTGGAGCTGAAGGCATAACTGTGCACCCTAGGCCAGATGAACGTCATATTAAATATCAAGACACAAGGGATTTAAAACCCGAAGTTTATACCGAATTTAATGTTGAAGGAAACCCAATTAAATCGTTCATGGATTTAGTTTTAGAGGTGAAACCAACTCAAGTAACGTTGGTTCCTGATGCTGTTGATGCTTTAACATCAAATGCAGGCTGGGACACCATGAAACATGTAAGTTTTTTAACTGAAGTCATTTCAGAATTCAAATCTAATGGTATTCGAACCTCAATTTTTGTAGACCCTGTTTTAAAAATGATTGAAGGTGCTAAAACTACTGGAACAGATCGTATAGAATTGTATACTGAAAGTTTTGCTCAGGAATATAGTTTGGGTAATAAAAACGCGATTATACCTTTTACAAAAGCAGCAGAACTTGCCAATGAGATTGATTTAGGTGTGAATGCAGGACATGATTTGTCTTTAGAGAATATCAAGTTTTTTAAAGAGAATGTTCCTGAATTATTGGAAGTTTCTATTGGACATGCATTAGTGTCTGAAAGTTTATATTTAGGTGTTGAGAATGTAGTTCAAATGTATCTTCACAAACTAAAATAAATGAAACTACATTCAAATATTATTGGTCAAGGACAACCCTTTATTATTCTTCATGGGTTCTTAGGAATGAGTGATAACTGGAAAACTTTAGGAAAA
This sequence comes from Psychroserpens sp., assembly GCF_045105015.1. Taxonomy (GTDB): domain Bacteria; phylum Bacteroidota; class Bacteroidia; order Flavobacteriales; family Flavobacteriaceae; genus Psychroserpens. The sequence goes on along the minus strand of NZ_JBGCCX010000044.1, from coordinate 7,482 downwards.
AAATTCAGTGAAACTGGTTTTCAAGTACACTTAGTAGATCAACGTAATCATGGGCGTAGCTTTCATAATGATGAATTTAATTATGAGGTTTTAGCTGATGATTTAAAAGACTATTGTAAACAACATAATTTAGAAGAGATTATTCTTTTAGGACATTCAATGGGAGGAAAAACAGCGATGCTTTTTGCAACCTTATACCCAAATTTAGTATCCAAATTATTAATCGCAGATATCAGTCCACGTTTTTATCCAATACATCACGATGCTATTTTGAATGGGTTGAGTGCTCTAGATTTTTCAAAAATAAAAAGTCGTGGTGAAGCAGATGATTTACTATCCCAATATGTTACTGAAGCTGGAACACGCATGTTCTTGTTGAAGAATTTGTATTGGATTGAAAAAGGACAACTTGGCTTGCGTATTAATCTAGAAGTTTTAAAAGAAAATGTATCTGAAGTCGGTGAAGCCTTACCATTACATTCCAAATTTGAAAAGCCAACCTTGTTTCTTCGTGGTGATAAAAGTGAATATGTGATGCCTAATGATGAAAACTTGATTAAACAACATTTTCCTCTATCTGAAGTTGAAACGATTCCTAATGCAGGCCATTGGTTACATGCTGAAAATCCTAAAGATTTTTATGAGTCTGTATTAAATTTTATTTCTTTACAAAAAAGAATACCTTTAACTACCTAACTTTTAAATTTTATGAAATTAATATTTTTTGTAGTGACTTTTTTAGTCATATCTCAATTGTCTAATGCTCAATTACGATTTGAAGATGGTCCCTATAAGGATTATTATGATAGTGGTGAAGTAAAGACAGAAGGTGCGTATTTGGATGGAAAACGTACAGGGAAATGGGTGAATTACCATAAAAACGGACAAGTTTCTGAACAGTACTTATATTCTGAAGGTAAATATAATAGAACTTCATTTAAATCTTTTTATGAAGATGGAACTCTTAAAAGAGAAGTTGTTGAAGAAGATTATTACCATGTATCAAAAGGTTATTATGAAAATGGAAACCTAAAACTCAAAAGGAAATTAGAAGGTGGTTTTTACAAAGAATATAAAGAAAACGGACTTTTAAAGATCGAAGCCAATTATGTAAAGTCTGATTTGTACGGGTTTTGGAAATTGTATCATGACAATGGAAATGTGGCTTGGGAAGTTAATTATTTGAATGGATACCGAAATGGGAGCTATAAACAGTTCTATGAAAACGGACAATTAAAATTGGAAGGTGTCAATATCAAAGACAAAAAAAATGGAGAAGAGAAAAGATATGATGTTAATGGTAATCTAGAATGGAAAGGGTATTACAATAATGGTAGTTTTGATAAGACCTGGACACAATACAATTCCTCTAACAAAAAGATAAATAAAATTAAATTTAAGGACGGTGTAATTGTAAATCAAAATCAAAATGACATCTTAGAATCTACAGAAGTTCCAGATGGAGTTATTGAGAAAGTACCCTTATATCCAGGTTGTGAATATGTTTATGGGAATTCGGCAAGAAAAAATTGCATGAGCACAAATATAGCTCGGTTTGTCAATGCTAATTTTAACACAAATATTGCAGTTGAACATGGCCTTACAGGTAGACAACGAATATCTGTAATATTTAAAATTGGTAAAGACGGCAATGTATTTAAAGTTCGTGCTAGAGCACCTCATCCCGCTTTAGAGGATGAAGCAATTAGAGTTATAAAATTATTGCCAAAACTTAAGCCTGGTTTTCAAAGAGGAGAGCCAGTTATCGTGCCTTATTCGTTGCCCATTTTATTTCAAGTGAAACAATAAAATCTTTTATATTATGAATCTTATTCTTAGACTTTTAATCACTGCTGGAATCGTGGTGTTGCTTGCGCATTTTTTGCCAGGTGTAGCAGTTAGCGGATTTACAGCAGCTATTATTGTTGCAGTAGTTTTGGCACTGCTGAACGCTATTTTAAAACCTATTTTAGTCATTCTTACGATACCTATAACGATTGTGACTTTAGGTTTGTTTTTGCTAGTTATCAATGCATGTATTATTCTATTGGCAGACAAATTTGTGGAAGGTTTTGGAGTTAATGGGTTTTTAACAGCTATGCTGTTTAGTGTCTTATTATCAATTTCACAATCTATTGCGTATTCTTTTTTAAAAGAGAAGAAAAAATAGACTAATAATCAGTGACTTAAAATATTGTTGGGTTGTAAAAAATATCGTATTTTTGCAGCCCAATTTTGATATGATTTAAAATGAACATCACAAGAGAAAACATAGATGCATTAAATGCAGTTGTAAAAGTAGATATCGCCAAAGAAGATTATAGCGATAAAGTTGAAAAAATATTAACAGATTACCGTAAATCTGCTAACATTCCTGGTTTTAGAAAAGGTCACGTGCCAATGGGAATGGTTAAAAAGCAATATGGAAAAGCTGTGTTGGTTGATGAGGTTAATAAGCTGTTACAAGATGCCCTTGGTAAATATCTTACTGAAGAAAAGTTAGATGTACTAGGGAATCCATTACCAAAACAACAAGATGATTTAGATTGGGATGCTGATGCATTTTCATTTGAGTTTGAGCTTGGTCTAGCACCTGAGTTTGAAGTAAACTTAAAAGGTAAAAAAGCTATTACTCATTATAGTATTGTAGCTGATAAAAAAATGCTTGACAACCAAGTAGAGCACTTAAGAAAGCAATACGGAAAAATCATTTCTGAAAAAGTTGTAACCAAAGACTCTGAAATTACTGGTGTTTTTGAAAATGAAGACAAAGGAATTAATAATTCTGTGACAATCACCCTAGATAAATTTAAAGGAAAGTCTACAGAAAAACAGTTTGTTGGTGCTAAAGTTGGTGATGTCGTTACTATAAAAACAAAAGGCTTGTTTAATGACGATCATGATTTAATGACCTTTTTGAAAGTGTCTCATGACGACGTTCATGGACTTAATATAGAAGTGAATTTTACAATTAATGAAATAAATTCAAGAGAATTAGCAGATCTAGATCAGGAACTTTTTGATAAGTTATTTGGTAAAGGAGTTGTTACCTCTGTTACAGAATTGAAAGATAAAATCAAGGAAGATTCTGAAAAGCAATTTGCACAACAAGGTGATCAAAAGTTATTAAATGATGTAACTGAGTATTTAGTTGAAAATACAAAATTTGATTTACCAGCATCTTTTTTACAAAAATGGATGCAAACTGCTGGTGAAGATGAAATGGATGCTGAGCAAGCCAAAGAAGAGTACGAAAAGTCAGAAAAGAGTATGCGTTACCAATTAATTGAAGGAAAATTAATTGAAAAACATGATCTTCAGGTGAAATTTGAAGATCTTCAAGCACATGCTAGAGAAATGATAAAAGGACAAATGGCTCAGTTTGGTCAAATGAATCCTTCAGATGAAGAATTAGATGGTATAGCGTCTCGTGTTCTTTCTAATAAAGATGAAGTAAAGCGTTTATCTGAACAACTAATGAGTACTAAATTGTTAAACCTTTATAAATCTGAAGCAAATTTGAAGACTAAAGAAATAACTTACGATGATTTCGTAAAAGAGTTCTACAGTTAAAAATTTACATTATAAATTAGTATATTTGAGCGTAAAACTGTTAGGTTTTACGCTTTTTTGTTTCACAATAAATTATTTGAAAAAGACTATATGGATTACGGAAAAGAATTTGAAAAATTCGCTATAAAAGATCAAGGAGTCAGCAGTACATACTATAACAAAATTATCAGTAGTATGTATCCAACAGCTTTAACTCCAAATATCATTGAGGAACGCCAAATGAATGCTGTTGCAATGGATGTGTTTTCAAGATTAATGATGGATCGAATTATATTTCTTGGTATGGGAATTAATGACCAAGTTGCAAATATTATTCAAGCACAATTGTTGTTTTTAGAAAGCACAGATGCTACTAAAGACATTCAAATATATATCAATTCACCTGGAGGAAGTGTATACGCGGGTTTAGGTATTTATGATACTATGCAATTAATAAAACCTGATGTAGCTACAATTTGTACAGGTATGGCTGCCTCAATGGGAGCTGTCTTGTTATGTGCAGGTGAAAAAGGAAAACGAAGTGGATTAACACATTCTCGTGTAATGATACACCAACCACTAGGAGGAGCACAAGGTCAGGCCAGTGATATTGAAATTACAGCTCGAGAAATTTTAATACTCAAAGAAGAGTTGTATAAAATTATTAGTAAGCATTCTGGTCAAGATTACGACAAAATCTATGAAGATAGTGATCGTGATTACTGGATGAAAGCTGATAAAGCTAAAGAATACGGAATGATAGACGAAGTACTGTCAAGAGGATAATATAAAACATATGGCAAAGGAAGAATTAGAATGTTCGTTTTGTGGTAGGAAAAAGCCAGAAACCAGTTTGTTGATTGCAGGATTAGATGCTCACATTTGTGATCGTTGCATAGAACAAGCTCATGGTATTGTTTTAGAAGAATCAAAACAATCAGATAATGCAGAGTTAAATTCTGAATTAATGCTCAGAAAGCCACTCCAAATTAAAGCATTTCTTGATGAGTATATTATTGGTCAAGAATACACCAAGAAAGTAATGTCTGTTGCGGTATATAATCACTACAAACGATTATTGCAACCGCCTAGCGATGATGATATTGAAATTCAAAAGAGTAATATAATCATGGTTGGTCAAACAGGTACAGGTAAAACATTGATGGCAAAAACAGTTGCTAGAATGTTGAATGTACCTTTAGCTATTGTAGATGCAACTGTACTTACTGAAGCGGGTTACGTTGGAGAAGATGTTGAGAGTATATTAACACGATTACTCCAAGCTGCAGATTATAGCCTAGAAAAAGCTGAAAAAGGGATTGTGTTTATTGATGAGATTGATAAAATTGCTCGTAAAAGTGATAATCCTTCCATTACTCGTGATGTTTCAGGTGAAGGAGTACAACAGGCTTTATTAAAACTTTTAGAAGGGACCGTTGTTAATGTGCCACCTAAAGGAGGACGAAAGCATCCAGATCAGAAGTTTATTGAAGTGAATACTGAAAACATACTATTTATTGCTGGTGGTGCTTTTGATGGTATCGAGAGAAAAATTTCTAAGCGATTAAATTTAGCAGCTATCGGTTACAAAGCTGCTCATGATGGTGCAGCTTTAGATGCAGATAATTTGTTACAGTACATCATTCCGAAAGACTTAAAAGATTTTGGGTTAATTCCTGAAATTATTGGCCGTCTTCCTGTGTTAACATATATGGATCCTTTAGACGCTAAGACTTTAAGAGCTATTTTAACTGAACCAAAAAATGCGATTATCAAACAATATGTAAAGTTGTTTGCTATGGATGATATTGAGTTTTCAATCACTGATGGTGCACTAGATTTTATTGTTAATAAAGCCATTGAATATCGATTAGGAGCAAGAGGTTTGCGTTCTCTGTGTGAAGAGATTCTAACAGACGCTATGTTTGAATTACCTAGTGGTGAAGAGACAAAACTAAATGTAACTAAATCTTACGCTGAAGGTAAGCTAGAAAAAACGACCTTAAAGAAGTTAAAGGCAGTGTCTTAGGACTTAAATATGTATATAAATAAATAAAACCACTCGTTATGAGTGGTTTTATTTGTTTGGATTTAAAAATTAACATTGCTGAACAATATCTATAAAATTCACAATACATTTTGAGGGTTGTAATCTGTAATTGTGACTGTTTTTCTCTGTATTACTTTGTAAATATAGATTCAATTAACTGATATAAAAAACCAATTGACTTAGTTTTGGACGAACCGATTAAAAATTCGTTATGCTGAAAATTGCGCTGTTGTTTGTCGGAAAAATATGAAAACAGCTTCCGATTATCGATAAACTTAAATTTTTTTATTCAACCAATGGAGGTTTCGCTTGTGTTTAATTGAAGTAATTCATCGATATACTCGCGATTATTAGATAAACGTGGAATTTTATGTTGACCACCAAGTTTATTGTGTTGTTTTAACCAATCATAAAACAATCGTTCTCTTGCAATATGAACTTCAGGCATATTTAGTGTCATATTGTTGAAGCGTTTGGCTTCATAATCAGAATTTAAAGATTTTAGTGCACAGTCTAATTGCACTTTAAATTGATTAACATCTTTAGGTGGTGTCTTAAATTCAATAAGCCATTCATGAGATCCTTTATCTTTGCCTTTCATGAAAATAGGAGCGGCAGTATAATCTACAATTTCTGCATTACAAGTTTTACATACTTGTCGCAATGCGTCTTCAGCATTTTCAATAATAAGCTCTTCACCAAAAGCATTAATATGGTGTTTAGTTCTCCCAGATACTTTTATTCTATATGGATTTGTTGATGTGAATCGAATGGTGTCTCCAATTTTATAGCGCCAAAGCCCAGCATTAGTTGTAATGATTACTGCATAATTGACATTGACTTCTACTTCGCTTAAAGGAATTACTTTTACGTTCTGAGTTCCGTATGTAGACATTGGAATAAATTCATAAAAAATTCCATAATCTAACATGAGTAATAATTCACTACTATTATTTTGATCTTGAATGGCAAAAAATCCTTCCGAAGCATTATAGATTTCATAATACTTAAAATCAGATTTAGGTAAAATAGTTTTATACTGATCTACATAAGGAACAAAACTAACACCTCCATGAAAATACACTTCTAGATTTGGCCATACATCAAATAAACTCTCCTTATTTGTTGCGTCTAATACATTGTTTAATAACACTAGCATCCAAGAAGGTACACCAGCTAAGCTCGTTACATTTTCATTTATGGTTTCTTCTACAATCGCTTGCATTTTGGTTTCCCAATCGCTCATTAAAGACACTCGATTGCTTGGAGTACTACTAAATTCTGCCCAAAATGGCATGTTATCAATTAGAATAGCAGACAAGTCGCCAAAAACAGTTCCGTTTTCTGTGTATAATTCTTTACTTCCACCTAGACGCAAACCCTTACCTGTAAATAATTGTGAATCTTCATTGTTATTAAGATACATGCATAATAAATCTTTACTTGCGGCATAATGACAATCTTCTAAAGATTCTTGACTTACTGGAATAAATTTACTTTTTGCATTTGTAGTTCCACTGGATTTAGCATACCATTTTATAGGTGTTGGCCAAAAAATATTGTTTTCACCTCTGCGAGAGCGTTCAATAATATCTTGATAATCTTCATAAGAAGAAATTGGAATGCGTTCTGAGAATGTCTTGTAATTTGTTATCGAATTAAAATCGTATTGTTTTCCAAATTCGGTGTCTTTAGCTTGTGCAATGAGATGAAAAAGTAATTCATTTTGTACTTCATTGGGATACTTTAAAAACAATTCTATTTGATGAAATCGCTTTTTTAAGAACCATGATGCAATTGAATTTACTAAAGGAATCGGCATTTTTATAGTATCTTTATGGTTGATTTTATCTTAGGCTTTTTGATTTGCTGCAAAATCA
>NZ_JBGCCX010000043.1:0-11837 GCF_045105015.1 Psychroserpens sp. | reverse complement strand
ATCGCCACCAGCTAAACCCGTAAAATCAAATTGCGTTTGTGTTAATGTACCTGCAGTATAAGGTCCGTTTATATCATCTAAACTCACACTATATGGCATTTCTCCTCCAGATATATCTATACTAAATTCTCCATCTAAATCTCCCTCACAAGCTTCAGGAATAATTGAATTAGCAACAATGGTTAATGCAACTGGTACTGGATCGTTTATAGTAAATGTATCGGTAACAAAACACCCTAACTCATCTTGAGCAATGGCTTGATAATTCCCTGGAGGGAGGTTATCAAAAATTGGTGATTCGAAAAACTGATCTAACCTAGGTGATATAGCATATTTTATAATACCGGTACCACCAGAAGCTGTTATTTCTAATCGTCCATTGTTACTTCCAGGACATGTTACATCTGTTGCAACAAAAGTTGCAGTAACTGGAGCTGAAGGTTCTGTTACTGGAATTTGAGCACTAATAGTTAAACAATCTCCACTCTCAACACGCACTTGATAATTACCTGGTGTAAGGTTTGTAAAAACTCCTGGGCTATTCTGAGTTACTGGTGTAATATCGTTTCCAGCTGTATCCTGAAGCGTGTAAGTATAACTCCCCAAACCACCTTGGGCATCTGCTACAATAACTCCAGAATTATCTCCTGCACAATTAATATTTGCATTAGTGGCATCTAAGCTTACTGTTAGCACAGGTAATAAATCAATTGTAATTTCATTTGACGCATTGGTGTCACAACCGTTAGCATCTCTTACATAATACATGTAAGTTCCTGATGATACAGGGAAAGTTACATCTGTTGTAAATGTACCTAAAACTGAGGTAAATGTTGGAGAATTACTATATGTATATGGACCGTTACCTCCAGTTGCACTTAACGTTAATGTAGAACTTGTTGTACATGTTTGCGATGTTTCTTTTACTAAACTCGTTTGTATTTGTGTTGGCTCTGTAATTACAATATTTGGTGAATTGAATGAACAATTATATCCATCAGTTACAACTACATTATAGATTCCAGCTCCTAGATTATTAAATACTGGAGTTGTTTGTGGACCAGATGATGTTACTGTTGGAGCAAGCATATTAAGTGTATAGGAATAATTACTTCCTTGTCCACCAGAAACTGTAGTTACAGTTATTGAAGCATTGGTATCTCCAAAACAAGATAGCGTTGATGTACTAGCTGTAACCGTAGCGTTTATTGACGGAGGAATAACAAGCGTTGTACTATCTGAAGCAATACAACCTCCTGCATCTCTAACATTAACAGTATATGTGCCTGCAGATAAATTTGTAAATGTTCCATTTGGAGAGTAAGCTACAGTAGCTGCTCCAGTTAATTCATATTCAAAAGCTCCCCAACCATCACTTGCTACAGCAGTAATAGTCCCGCTGTTATTATCACAAGTTACGTTTGATGTTTCTGTAGCTACAATAGTTAATGGAGCTAAAGGAGAACCTACAGTTACAGTCCCTGATGTTGTAGAGCAAAATGGACTACCTGTTTCTGTTACTACTACAGTATAATTACCACCTTGAAGTCCTGAAACAATTTCTGGATTTATTGACGTATTTGCAGAAATCACACCAAATACCGATGTAGATGTACTGTCAAAAATTTCATAATTATAAGGCCCTGTATATGTTCCTGTTATATTAATACCAATAGTTCCATCATTATCACCAAAACACGTTACTGGAGTTGAAGTTGTTGTAAATGTAACAGGAATAGCAGCTGGTACAAATATAGAAACGTTGGTTGAACAACTTGTAATTGCATCAGTAATAGTAACGGTATATGTTCCTGAAGGCACACCAGAAAAAATATTACCAGATAAACTAATTGAAGTTGGATTAGGTAAAATTGAATAAGTATAAGTTCCAGAACCTCCAGATCCAGTTATTGTTATTTCTCCATCATCGTCATTACAAGTAGGTAATGCTGATACATTAGGAATTAAATCTATTGGGGCTTCAATATCTACTGAAACTAGATTACCACAACCATTGGCATCTTGCACTTCAATAGTATGCGTTCCGGATGATAAATTTGAAACTGTAAAAGGCGCAGTAAATGCTTGAAATACACCACCGTCAACACTATAAGTATAAGGTGCAATTCCTGGAGATGTTAAAGTAACATCTATTGCAAAATTACCTTCTGTTACTGTACACTGATTATTTAAACTTGCAGCAATAACAGGTTCTGGATCTATATCTATATCTTCATTAATTCTAACTTCACAACCATTGGCATCTCTTACAACAATATCCCAATTTGTTCTAATTGTATAGTCTAAATTTAACACATTGCTAGAACCAAAATCTGCTAAGGTTGGTACAAAGCCTAATGCACCAGCAGCATATTGATAAGGGCCTGTTCCTCCTGATGTAGTTATAGTAACTTGTGCTCCAACATTGCAATTAGCATTAATTTCTGAACTTATAGCTGCTAAAAGGGGTTGAATAGGTTGAGTAATTCTAAAAGTCTCTGAAGCTGTACATAATGTACCATCTGCCTCTCTTACAAATAAAGTATAATTTCCAGCTGGTAAACCTGTAATAGAACCACTAACAGAAGCACCTGTTAATCCTGTAAACGTTCCATTTTGAGCAGGAATAATTGGTAAATTTGTTAATTCATCTTGTACTTCATAATACAATGATGTTACTGAGGCATCGTAACTTGAAACAGTAAAATTAACTACACCACTATTATCTCCATTACAACTCACATCTGTGGTTGTAATTGAATTAATATCTATAGCAGATAATATTGGTGTTGTAACCTCTATTGTTGAAAAACAACCTCCAGAATCAATAACTTGAAATTGATAAGTAACACCATGATTTAATCCAGAAAAAGTATGGGTAGTTGATGCTGTGGGACCAAAACTGGTAGCAGGCTGTCCGAATATTGAGTATGTAAATGGACCCGCACCAGAAACCACTGAAATATCTACGGTAGCTCCTGTTACACATGAACCTGTTGTAGCATTTCCTACTAAATTAATACTAGGTGGTGTTTCTATTCTTTGTGCAGTACTTCCATATTCACATCCATTAGAATCAACTATTGTTACATAATAATCGCCAAATGATAACCCTGAAAACGTATTAGTTGTTAATGCTGTAGTAACACTAGCTCCTATTTGTGTAAATGTATTATCGTATAATGTATAGACAAATGGTGCAACTCCTCCTGAATCAATAGTTACATTTAAACTACCTGGTACATTTGTATTCGTAATACATTGCACAGGATTTCTATTTATTGTAACACTTATAGGTAAAGGATTTGTTAAATTAACTGTTCCAGATACGTCACAACTCTTACTGTCTCTAACCACATAATTGTAAGTTCCTGCTACTAAACCACCGAATACATTAGAAGACACAAAAGATACTCCACCATCAATACTATAGGTAAATGGAGCTTGACCAGTTAAACCTGTTAATCTTATAGAACCATCATTATAACCTTCACATGTTGGGTCAACTGCGCTATCTGAAGCTGTTACAGCCACTGGTGGATTAAGCGTTTGAACACCAGACTCTACAGTACACCCACTGGCGTCTGTTATTAAAAATTGATATGTACCATCTGTTGGAGCTGCATGCGTAAATATAGTTCCTGTAACTGATGTAGAAGCTCCATAAGTACCACCATTAAAAGATGCTTGATATGTGAAAGGGGCTGTTCCTCCAGTGATATTACCAGTTACAATACCATCTGGTGATACGGTACAGTCTATATCTTTAGAGATAACTGTATTTAAAGTTAATGGAGGTAAAGGTGCAATTGTAAAGGATTCTGTATAAATACAATCATTTGCATCTCTCACCTGAAACGTATATGTATCTGGCGATAAACCACTAAAAATATTTGATGTTTGGTAGCCAGTTGATGCAAATGCTGGTGCAATAATTTGATATTCTAAAGGTGATAATCCTCCTGTTGCTGTTAAAGTTACATCAGATGTAATAGCAGGACAAGTAAGAGGTGTACTTGTAAATGCTAAATCTGTTGGAGGATTTAAAGGATCAATAGTAACGGGTGCTGTTATAAATGTACAATTATTAGCATCTCTAATAGTAATTGTATACGTTCCATCTGCTAATCCAGAAAAAGTTAAACCAGGTTGAAAATTAACTCCATCAATGCTATATGAGTAAGGTGCAGTACCTCCAGTTACCCCAGAAACTGTAATAGCACCATTTGTAATACAAGTGTAAGGTGTTGTTAATGTGGCTATTCCTGTAATGGCATCTGCTATATTTATAGTAATGGTTTGGGGTGCTGATGTACAAACATCTGTTCCAATTGTATATCGAACTATGGTTTCATAATTCCCCGCAGATAAACCATTAAAAACAGGTGAATTGGAAAATGTAACACCATTGTCTATGCTATATGCTAAAGTGCTACCGTTTGCATTTGTTACGTTAAAATTGATACTACCTGAATTAACCGCATCTGCACACAAAATATCTGTTTTAGAAATTGTGAAGTCTGGCTCTGGAATAGCATTAACAGTGATAGATGTGTTTGCTGAACAGTTGTTAGAATCTACAACTAAAATATCATAAACTCCTGCAGTTGGAACATTAATTATAGGTGTACTTTGAAAAACAGTAGTACTATTTACAAAATAATAGTAAGGTGGTGTCCCGCCCACTGGGTATACAGTTATTTCACCATCAGTACAAGTTAATGGGCTTGTTAATGCTGAAGTGGCTTCTAATAATGGTGGGTTAATAATTTCAATGTCACCTGCGAAAACACAGCCATCTTCAGTTGAAACATTTATAGTGTATATTCCAGGGTTTAAATTGTTAAAAGTATAATCACTATTAGTAATTGGTCCTACACTATTAACGAGTGTAGCACCATCAAAAATTGAATAAAAGTATTGTGGTCTTGCATCATTTGCTGCTATAATAACACTTCCTTGTCCACCATTACAAAAAGGTTGAGTAATTATGGTTGATACATTAAAATCTCTTTCTCTAATTTGTACATCTGGAACTGAAAAAACACATGGGTTTGGAGTAACACCAATTTGTCTCACATAAACATTGTAAATGTTTGGTGTAATAATTGAAAACACATTACTAGGTTGATAGTTTACACCATCAATACTATATTCATAACCAGTTGGGACATTACCTACAATAATTTCTCCAGGAGTTGAACAAATTATATCTCTTGAAGTTACTGTGGGTTCCAATAGATTTGTGTAAACATTAAAATAGAATTGATTAAAACAACCGCCTTCGTAGTTTAAAGTTAATCGATATTGACCTGCAGTGTTAGCTGTAAAATCTGGACCTGTTTGTACTTGATTCCAATTACAAGCTGGGTCTTCATTTGCACAATCTATATTAGTAACTGCAGAACAACTAGTCTCATCTAAAACTTCCCATATTATTGAAGTTGTATCTGTTATTCCTGTCTGAATAAATACTGAATCATTTGCTCCACACAAGTAAATATTTGGTAATTCTTTTCCGTCATTTGGACAAATAACTACTTCATCTGCAAATGGAATTACAGGGTTTGTAACACCAGCTCCAAATGTAATAACTTCAAATACCTGATCAATAGATTGACAAGGTGCAATAGCTGTATTACGTACATAATATGTACCAGTAGATGACACAGTAATTGACTGGCTTGAACCTATAACAGGAGTACCTGAAGGACTTGTAGACCAAGAATAACTATCGTAACCATCTCCAGCTGTTAAAGTTGCTGTTGCTCCACAAAGCACAACCTCTTCCTCAAATACGCAATTAAGATCTGCTAAAAAATTTGTTGCAGCAGGTGTTATTAAACATCCAGTGTTAGAACTAAAACTAGGATCATCTGATATAAAAAAAGTAGGATCAGTGGTACCATTATAGGTTACGTAGGCTTGATTACTAATAATATTTGAACAAGCATCAGTTAACAAACTACAAGAGGTAACTACTGTAACTTTAAATCGAATCTCCTGTACAGGATCATTTTCTTCTACTAACGAATTATCTACACTAAAGATAAGCTCTCTAGTTGCAGGGTTATAGCTTTGTACTGTAACACCTGGTGGAAGTAAAGATATGTCAGCAGGATAATTGAAGGTCACATTGATAGGAAGAACATCTCTAATTATAAGATTTGTTGCATCATCATTTCCTGTATTTTGAAACCCTATAACATAATTTAGCTCATCGCCAAGATCAACTAATTGGTTACTAATATCAGTACCTGTGGCGTCTTCAACTATTTTTGTAAGAACTATATTTGGTTCTATAATTTCTACAGCAAAAGATGTTAAAAACACACCATAACCATCTCCATTAGTGGTTAATTTTAAATCGCCAGCAGTTGCATCATTTGGTAATACCGAATTTAGTGGATTTGGTAAGTTAAAATTATTAATATCTAAACCTAAGGTATTTAAACTAGCTGGATTTCTATTAAGAACATGTACACCGTCTTTGGTAATAGTTGAATTAAAAAAATTATTCGCTCCATTTAATGCATCACTTAAAACTGTGTATGAACCTGATGTACTTGCCTTAAATTGAAATGAATCTCCAGTAATACCAATATCACCCTCTAAAGCAGAAACACCAATATTTGAATTTACTGGTAATGGAGATGGTAATGTTTGAAAACCAGATACTGGAATATCAAGTTCGGTTGTATTTTGCACACCTGCATAACCATCAAAAGTTGAAATAAACTTACTTGGTAAAATAGGACTCTCGTAAACTACAACCAATGTCCAACCAGCAGAACATCCACCTCGTCTAATTCCGCGAGTAGCTCTCAAATTTGCTACTGTATATTCACCATCAGCATCTGGAAGACCTTGTAATAAACTTGTTACGTTCTTATAACAAATTATTGGAGAATCCTTAAATGAATTTTCTACGCCCGGACCATAGTATTCATATCCATCGAAAATAATATCATCCTCTTCACCAACGGGGTCTGCATTATTATCTGCGACTAAATCAATAAAACCACCTGTAGGCAGTTTAAACTTAATTTGGTTCCAATCTTCTAATCTAGGTGTACCTTCAAATTGAACTGCTCTATTGTTTGCAACTTCAAGAGGATAAACAGAAGCCCAATATAAACCAGCATAAAGTATTCTTTTACATGAGTTATTTATAAATAAGTCTGCACTACTTGAACTAAAAATTGATGGATCCCCACCACTTGCCACGTTTACATAAACACCATCGTTATTATTATTTATGTCTGTACCATTGTATGGTAATGGTAAATCTTTTGCAGTAACTATTCCGTTACCAATTAAAACGACATCTCCTTTTACTTTAATACTTCCTCCTGGTAACCTTGGACTAAATGGTACTGGGAGTTGTGCAAATACATTTGTACTGAAAAGTAATGACAGAACTAAAAAAACAATAAATCCAGAATTTACATAAGTAGTTTTTCTCATACTCAATCGCGTTTTACTTTTCTTTTTGAATTGGGGCATTTAAAAAGAAAATATTTTAAGTATTAAAAAATAAGAATAAAACTACACAAAGGTAATTTCACCTATATTTAATGACTTTAAACGTGATAAATATCGTGATTTTATTTGTAAATAAGTTGAGTTCAGAAGAAATTTAAGCTAAACAACGCTTAAATATGCATTTCAACGATTATAATTTTTATATTGGTAATATTAAACTTACATATAAAAATATAAATAGAAAGGTCATTATTTATTCATTAACAATTTTTACCATAGACATCTTACTATTATATGCAGCGTTTGTTTTACTATCAATAGCATTTTTAGCACTATCAATATCATCAAATTTATTGTAATAAATGTAATATTTACTTGTATTTACATCAAAGAAGAAATCTATATCAGATCTTCCAGATTTAACAGCTTTTCTTAAAAATTCGTCTCTTTTCTCTACATCAGTATGAACTGCTATAACTAAATAGTATCCACTTTCTGTATTTTGAACATCACTTACTATTTGTATATTACTTTGTTCTTCTCCAAAATCAAAATCTTCTTCTTTCAGAACCTCAGAAGTTACTTCTGTAGACTCTTTTATTTGTTTTAAAGTAGACCTATCTTTTAAATAACGTACTTCTTGATTGTCATAGGCTGCTCGTTTTATTCTTCTTTTCCTTTCTACTTCTGTGGCTTCTTTAATTGACTCTAAAGAATTCTTTAGGTTGTCTTTTATTAGTATAGTCTCTGATTGCTGAGCTTTAAACTCTTTAATTTTATTTAAATAGAATTCATTAACAGGATCTGTTTCATCTTTAATATTTTTGATTCTTTCGCTATACAAATTCTCTAATTCAGAAATTTTTAGTTCTTGAGAATCAATTAAATTATCTAATTCTAACTGTAATGTTTGTATGGCTACATTTTCAGAACTAACACTTTTAAATGCTTTTGGTGCTTTATAAATACCTTTTTCACTTAAATCATTTTCTTCTTTTAGATCATCAAGATCTTGTTGTTTTACTGCTACTTTATCATTTAATGAAATTAATAACCTCTGTTGCTTAATTTTAGAATCATCACTCAGCTTGGTTAAACTTTGCATGGCTAATGCTTCACGATCTTTTGCTTGTTTAATAATCATAACAGCATCTAAATCTTGCTGCTTGATTATTTCTTCTTCTCTAGGTCTATTTTCTTCTTCTAGTTTTAACTTAGCCTCTTCCTCAGCTTTAGCTTTGGTCTGTTGCTCTTCAATTAATTTTGCTTGAGCTTCTGCTTCTTGTTTAAGTCTATTTTCTTCTGCTAATTTTAATTTAGCCTCTTCCTCAGCCTTAGCTTTGGCTTGTTGCTCTTCCAACTGTTTTGCTCGAGCTTCTGCTTCTTGTTTAAGTCTATTTTCTTCTGCTAATTTTAATTTAGCCTCTTCTTCAGCCTTAGCTATAGCTTGTTGCTCTTCAACTAATTTTGCTTGAGCTTCTGCTTCTTGTTTGAGTCTATTTTCTTCTGCTAACTTTAATTTAGCCTCTTCCTCAACCTTAGCTTGTTCTTCTGCTTCTTGCTTAAGTTTATTTTCTTGTTCGAGTGTATCGTCTTCTTTACTGGTATTGCTAGCTACTTTATTTCTTTTGTTAGCTTTAGTATTTGTTTTGTTTCTATTTCTGTTTTTAGTACTGGGTTTACGCTTAGTTGAAATTAATAAAGCTGACTCATCATCATCTCCATTATAATTATACCTATCTTTATTTTTAAACTTATATGCTAATGTGATCTCATGGGAATTTCCAAATGTTGAGAAATCACCAATAGATTTTTCATAATTATACTCTAAAGCAATTTGATTTGTAATATTCAGCCCTATTCCTCCTGAGACTCCATAAAGTGTGTTATAACCTACTTGGGCCCAAATACCCTTAGGTACAGTAAGCATCATAATTCCAGAAAGTACTGTTTTCTCTCTTTTAAACTCAGACAGTATTAAGGTAGAAAATTTACTTTCATCAAAAAAACCTCGATTATTTATATAACCTGTATACATAATATGGCCCTGGATACTTTGCTCTGGATTCTCTTCAATAATTTCGGAAGTCGTTAAATTATAAGTAGCTAAATTGTTAATTGATACTCCAAAATCAAAAAAGGCAGTTCCGTAGTTTATTCCTGGATTTACTGTAATAACAGAGTTTGAAGGTATATTATCTAAAGAAGAATCTGGAAAATTGGTAATTACATTCCCCTCATTTATTCCACTTTTATAGAAACCTACATTCATACCAAATGTTAAATTACTATCTCTATTTAAATTAACATTGTATGCAAAATTGGCAATTCCCCCAAAAGTGGTTAAAACCCCATAGTTTTGTTGAAAAAAGCCTAAACCAACCCCAATGTTTTCTCTAAACCTACCAGAATAACTAAACAAATACGTTTGTGGTGCATTATCAAACTGTACCCATTCTCGTTTATTTGTAAAACTTAAATACTTATTTTCCTCTCTTACAAAACTAAATGTAGGATTTATGGCGTATCTATTAAATTTTAATGAGTTTCTTACAGGTAAATCAAACGCAACCACACCATCTTCTTGAGAATAGAGCCATGGTGTTAAACATAAAAGAAAGATGATATGTATTACATATAATTTCATTTTACTTTACTACTGTTATTGAGCCTTTTTTAGTTTGATTATTTTCAGTTTTTATGATATAGTAATAGACAGGGTTAATAGTTGTGAAATCAATACTATTTTCTGGCCAATTATTTAGATAATCTTTGGTTTGTAAAACAATTTCACCTTGCGAGCTCAAAATGGTTATTTCAGTATTAGTACCGCTTACATATTCTTGTGGTATAATCCATGTATCGTTTACTCCATCAGCATTAGGACTAATTAAATTAGGAATATTTTCTACAGATGGAAAAGCCTCAGTAACAACAAAAGTATATTCTACTGAAGATTGACAACCACTTGTTTGCTTAATAACTACTCTATAATTCCCCCTTTGTGTGGCTTCGTATGTATTAGCTGTTGCACCAGAAATTATTTCTTCATTTAAATACCATTTAAACTCCGGATTTATAGCATCTGTTGTTATTGTTGCAACCAAAGTTTCGCCATCATCAATCATGTTTCGTTCTGGAACATCAATACTACTTGTAAACCCTGAGTTTTCTAAGTTAATTGATGCGTTAACGTTACAATCACCCAAATCTATATTAACAGAATAAACACCTGCCTCATTAGTTATATACATTTGTTCTGTTGCTCCAGGAATTTGCTCTCCATCCTTAAACCATTGGTAACTTTCGCCATTTATAGCACTTAAAGTTGTGTTGCCTTGACTGGAGCAATAAGGGTTTCCTAAACTAGAACTTATCTCTGATGAAACTCCAGAACTCGCCTCACTTATTGTTACGCGATTTGAAAATGAATTTGAAGTACATGTACCATAATTAGTTTCAACAAAATATGTCCCGGGTTGATTAACAGATAACGTTTCTCCTTGAGATACTAATACTGATGTGGTTTGACTTGTTTCTTTAAACCAATTAAAGGTAAGTGATGGATATTGAAGAGGCGAATCATTCATGGTACCTCCGGGATTATCTATTGTTAATAAATAACTACTGCCTGAACAATAAGCTCCTGTAGAAATTAAATTATTAATAGAAAATGGGGTGTCTTGTATTTTATAATACGCTGCAAAAGGAACAGATCTAGTGCTTGAAGCTACTGGATCTGTACTTTTTATTTTTATTCTATATGCTTCTCCTGCAATTGATGTAGGAACCGAAAATGTTAAAGTTGCAGGTGAAGTTGAAATACTACCCTGAGGTGATGTATAAATATCTGTAGCGTTATTAAAATCTCCAGAGCTATCTGAAAGTTCTATGATAAATTGATTTGTTGAAGCCAAAGCTGAATCTGGCGAAAACGAAAATGTTACATTATAGGTATTAAAAGATGGACTCGCACAAGCTTGTGTAAAACCAAGATTAGGTGTACTAATTACTATTTGCGCATTAGAAGTGTTTACTAATAACAGAAAAAGGATAATTTTAAAAACAGTAAAGTTCCTCATGGGTATTAGTCGCTTTTCTAATAAAACCTCTAGAAACTATTACAGCTCTAAACTCAAAAAGATTTAGAACTAAAAAGGAATTTCCAAACTGATGTCCATATAAATATTAAATACAAAGATCTGGGGGTCTTATTATTTTGATTTATTATTCTATAATTTAATTATTATCTATAATATTCTCTGAAGCATACTGCGTTTGCGATGCTTTAATTTTATTTATTCGTAATCTAAAATCTGGTCTCTTATCGTTATTTAAATCAATAAACGTTT
>NZ_JBGCCX010000042.1:0-5309 GCF_045105015.1 Psychroserpens sp. | reverse complement strand
AAAAACTGCTGAATCAAAGGTGCCATCAGTTTGGTCAGCAATAATTAGTTTTACATGGTATGAAACATAGGGAGTTATAGTTGTTGAAGCGGTTAAAACTGTGGTTCTACCTATATAGTTTGTGTCTCCAGTATTATAATTATCAAAATACTGTTCATTTTGAGCAGCACATGCGGGTAATAAATTAGTATGAACTGTTCCTGTGTTAACAGGGTCTGTAGTACCTGGTACTAATGCTATATTTTGATATGGAGCATTACTTCCAGTTTCTCTAATTAGAAAAACAAAACCATCTGAGACTTGACAAGGGTTAATACCATCATAATCTTCAGATGCAAACAAATAATTAAATTGAAACTGACTTGAAATAGAAGTTATATCAAATTCTATAGAAGTTGCATTAAGTGTATTACTAGTCATTAATGCTGTTTCTAAATCTGGGTCTGTTCCCCAAGCTGAAGAGCCATCACTTAAAGGCGGGGTTATAACACCATTTCCGGCTGCTGTAGCATTTCCTGTAGTTAAAAGTATACCGTTTTGAAAAGGAAAATTAGAACTAGCACGCTCAAAATAACCAAAACTAGGTACTCCAAAAGGTGCTCCATTAACCGCAGAGGTTATGTTAGTAATTTCTACACAACCATCTACAAGATTATCCTCTATGAGTTGTTGTAATGGTACAGAATTATCGACAGAGATCTGTTGAGAAAGCATAAAATTACTACAACAAAATATTATAATTAATATGTAGTAATTAAGTTTCATAGTAGGTTGTAACTTTTGTTTAATTGCTTTGGGTAAAATGTCAAATTTAAATTTGGGTTTAAATTCGAGTGGAAAATAGATGTTTTTTTAATAAAATGCTAAAAAATAGAATAAAATGCATTTTAATTAGTTTTTTGGTAACAAAATTTAGTATTTAAGCGTAAAATGATTTTTGAAAACCCTTCCATCTTGAAGTGTAACAGAAAACCAATAATCATCAATTGGTAGTCTTTCTCCGTTAAATAACCCATCCCAACCTTCTCCTAAAGGATCGATTTCTTTTAGTAATCTTCCAAAGCGGTTAAAAATTAATATTTTAGATTCAGATTGAAACATATCTGATACACCAAAGACTTGCCATGTGTCATTAATACCATCGTTGTTAGGGGAGAAAAATTTGGGAAAACCAATTACTGAAACATTTTGATTAATAATACCGCAATCATTTTTTACATCTCTAATATTTACAGTATATATCCCTGGAGAAACATTCTTAAAAATATTACTTTCTTGATATGGGCTAGAAATGTTATTATTTGAATCTATTAATTCATATTCATAAATACCCTCACCAGATACCAATACTGTTATTGTGTTGTTTTGAGATACATCAATAACTTCTATAGTCTCAATAGTGGCTATATCAGACGGGTTTACAGTAATTATTCGTTGTTTTGAACAACCATTTACATTTGTTACGGTAACATTATAATTTCCAATTTCATTAACCTCTACACTAAAAGTATTTTCAGTAGTAGACCAATCATAGGTGTAATTAGTAGGAGAATCGTTAATTAAACCAGCATCCAGAGTAATTGTACTTGGAAATGTATTAATGCAATAAAGCACTAAACTTTCAGTATCAATATTTGGTAATTTATTAACTGTGAGTAAAATTTCACTGATACCATAGCAGTTATTTGCGTTTTCGACACGCGCGTAAATAGTTTGATTATATGCAGATGTATTTGTATAAATTACATCTAAGCTGTTGATTTCTAGAAGCGCATCATTATAAGTTTCAAAATACGAAATATCTAAGCCCAGAGGCAGACCATTTGTAATGTTATTATTAGCTTCACTTAGATTAAATTGATAAAAACCATCCTCTGTACCGTCATCATCACAAACATTTAAGAAAGCATTGTTAGAGTCGGTTAAACTTACTTCAAGAGTTAATTCTGCATTGCTTGTACAACCTGTAGTATCGTCAGTAACTTCTACATAAATAGTTTGAGGGTTTATTGTGTTTGCAAATGAATCACCATTTATTACTTGTGTTCGAGCAATATCTGTATAAAATTTAGTAGACCGATTTGGTAAATTACCTGTTAACTCAATATTAGCTTCGTTGAGGTTGAAGCGTGTGAGACCGTCATTAATTCCGTCTTCGTCACACTGTAAAATGATGTAATTGAAAGCATCAGGATTTAAATTCACAATTAAATTGAGACTAGTAATGCTCCTACAATCAGGATTAAAATTATCTTCTATTCTTACAAAAATCTCCTGATTGAAGGCTCTGGTATTATAGTATAAATCTGGTAGAGGTGACGTTTCTGTTATAGCATCATTTTCAGTTCTATAATAGTTAATATTTACATTTGTAGGGTCTTGACCATCTAAAATTATAGCATCTAGAGGTTGTAAGTCAAATATAACACGTCCGTTGGTATCGTCACCATCATTTAAATCGTCACAGGTTTGGTAATTAATTGGATTAAAAAAATCTGGACCTAAGTTTACTTCTAAATTAAAACTGGAAATATCAAAACAATTAGTAGTTGTGTTTTCAATTCTTGTAAAAATAGTTTGAGGGTTTGAATCATTAGTATAGGGGCTGATTAAAGGTCTTATTCCAATAATGGCATCGCTTTCATTTTCATGATATGTGATGTTAACATCTGTTTGATTTCCTCTAATTAAACTTGTTTTAGATTCTAAATCGAAAGTTGTAAATCCATCATTAAAAGGAGCTACAACATCACAACTACCTAAATTAGTTGGACCTGATGTTGATGGGTTAGTAGATTCATCAGTTGGTGGTTCTGAAAATGTGGCTGTACCTGTCCATTCTAAACTAAAACCACTATTACCTATAGGTCTGTCTATTACAATAAAATAGGTTTCTCCTGCTAGGGCATCTAACCACCTAACAAAACTATTTCCGTTTTGTCCAGGACCTTCAGTTATTTGTGTTTCGGTTCCATTCATTCCGGTTAAATTATTTCCTTGGTTTGCTGCCTGAGGGTTTGTAGTAGAACACCTAATGGTATTGCCAACATCTCCACAACTTACATTTGGTCCAAATACAAAAAAATCATAATCTTCAGTTATGGCAGAGCTATTTGGAGTTAAAGTAAAGCCTAAAGTACCATCTGTAACTAAAGTAACTTGTAACCAAACACTATTATTCTCGTTACTAGAGCAAGAATCGGGAAACTCTCTGGTTCCTGAACCATTTACATCTAAATTTACATTTGAATTTCCACAAGCAATAATAGCGTCTACACAGTCATTCTGTGCAAAACAAAAATTTGAACAAAAAAAAATTATTGATAGATATAGAAAACGAAATCTAAAGTGAAATTTCAAAAAATTAATATTTTAAAGTGAAATGATTCTTAAATACTCTTCCGTCTTGCAGAGTAACAGAGAACCAATAATCATCAGATGGAAGTTTTATTCCATTACTAAAGCCATTCCAGCCTTGTCCAAGCGGATTTATTTCTTGAACGAGTTTTCCATAACGGTCAAAAATAAAGATTTTAGTATTTGGTTGAAACATACTTGATACACCATAAATTTGCCAAGTGTCATTTATTCCATCATTATTAGGTGTAAAGAATTTAGGAAAACCAATTACAGAAACGTTTTGTTCTACTGGGCCACAATTGTTTTTTATATCTGTAACCGACACTGTGTAAATTCCAGGAGATACATTTTCAAAAATGTTATTTTCTTGATAAGGAATAATTAGGTTATCGTTTTCTCTAAAAAGCGCATATTCGTATGTGCCTTCTCCAGAAACCATTACCGTTATGGTATTATTATCTGTAACGTCTAAAACATCAATAGACTCAAAAGTAGCTGTATTTGAAGGCTCTATAATTACTTTTCTGTTTTTAGAACAGCCATTAGCATTTGTAACTAAAACATTATATTCACCTGGTTCATTAATTTCAATATTATAAGTTGTTTCACCAGAATCCCATAAGTAAGTGTAATTACTTGGAGAATCATTTATAACACCTGCATTTATAGTTATAGTTTCAGGAAAACTATTTAAACAATAGTAGTCTAAACTTTGTATTTCTATATTCGGTAATTCGTTAACTGTTAGTGAGATTTCACTAATACCGTAACAATTATTTGCATTTTCGACTCTTGCGTAAATAATTTGGCTGTAAGGTGATGTGTTTGTATAAGATGTTCCTAAGTCGTTTAGTTCTAACAAAGAATCTTCGTAATTTTCAAAATAAGATATAGTTAAACCATTTGGTAAGCCATTTACAATTTGAGAACTAACCTGACTTAAGTCAAATGTTTGAAAACCATCTTC
Source organism: Psychroserpens sp. (assembly GCF_045105015.1). Taxonomy (GTDB): domain Bacteria; phylum Bacteroidota; class Bacteroidia; order Flavobacteriales; family Flavobacteriaceae; genus Psychroserpens. Next base: position 982 of record NZ_JBGCCX010000042.1, on the reverse strand, counting down.
AAGACCATCATCATCACATAATGTAAGTGATACATCATTTGAATCTGTGGTACTAACATTTATTACAAGCTCCGAAGTGTCATAGCAACCAGTGTTTATATCATATACTTCAACATAAATAGTTTGTGGGTTAGAAGTATTATTGAATGAAGCCCCATTTATTTCATTTAATCTAGTAATATCTGAATAAAATCTTGTTGAAAGATTACTATTACTATTTGTTAATTTGGGGTTAGCTTGATTTAAATTAAAAGTTGTAAAGCCATCAATAATGTCATCTTCATCACATTGAAGAATAGTATGACTAAATGCTTCAGGATTTTGATTGTAAACAACAAAAGCCTGACCTTCGAATGCGCAATCTCCATTGTTGGGGTCAATGTAAACTTGATAATGACCAGTTTGAGAGACTTCTAAATCAAAATCAGTTTCAGGTAATGGAACATCGTCTAACGTCCATATATAAGATGCTCCAGCAATATTCTCAGATATTAAAGTATATTTATCTCCATCACACAAAGCTAGGTTAATTGAACTCTCGCCATTTTTAATGATATCAATTTCAGTATTAAAAAATGAAGCTATAAAAGGGGGTAAGCCTTGAGAAGAATTAAATGGAGATAAGTTTATTGCATTATGATTGTAATTACATCCTGAGCCTATTACATTAGGGTTTTCAATAACCCCAAGAAAGGGTAAGCCTTCATTGTATGTAGCACTCAACGCTCTGTATATTTTTCCGTTTGGACCCAGTTGTAATGCTCCTCTGTAAAGTTGTCTTTCGTCTAATATAACTCTGGAGTCACTTGGGTTAGTAGTTGATAAGTCAAACTGGGCTAATATAGATGTATGATTAGATGGTATATTACTATTACTAGGATTGTCAAAGTCAAAAAAATCATTTGATGAGTGTACATAAAGTAACTTGCTGTTTGGTGAAAATTCCACACCATATGGGAATATATTTCCATTAGTACCAGAT
>NZ_JBGCCX010000041.1:0-12168 GCF_045105015.1 Psychroserpens sp. | reverse complement strand
CATATACCGCTTTAAAAGAAGAAGATTGACTAGCGATATTTAAATATGTAATGTCTTCTGGAATTGAAAATAGATGTTTTTGGTTTTTTAACATAGATTATCGATAAAAAAAGCCTCAACGAAGAGGCTTTGTGTTTAATGAGTTCGTTGCCAAATCTAGCTTAGCTGGTTATTCAAAATAAGAGAACGTATCTCCATCATTAATTTTAAGTAATGTTTCGTAAATCATTTTAATCACATTTTCAACATCTTCACGATGCACCATTTCTACAGTAGTATGCATGTAACGAAGTGGAAGTGAAATTAAAGCAGAAGCAACACCACCATTACTGTAGGCAAAAGCATCAGTATCAGTTCCTGTAGCTCTTGAAAGCGCAGAACGCTGGAATGGTATTTTCTTTGCTTCAGCCGTTTCTGTAATTAAATCACGTAATTTTTGCTGAACAGCAGGAGCATAAGCTACTACTGGACCTTTTCCTAATTCTAAATGACCTTCTTTTTTCTTGTCGATCATTGGAGTCGTCGTATCGTGAGTTACATCAGTTACAATAGCAACATTAGGTTTTATAGTATGTGTAATCATTTCAGCACCACGCAATCCGATTTCTTCCTGAACAGAATTAGTCACATATAAACCAAATGGCAATGTCTTTTTGTTTTCCTTTAAAAGTCTTGCCACTTCAGCAATCATAAATCCGCCCATTCTATTATCTAGAGCACGACATACAAATTTATCTTTATTAAGGACATGAAATTCGTCTGGATAAGTAATGACACAACCAACATGAACGCCAAGTTTTTCGACATCTTCTTTAGTTTTGCAACCACAATCGATAAAAATATTTGTTGGCTTCGGAGCTTCTTCTTTAGCTCTATTTCTTGTATGAATTGCTGGCCATCCAAAAACGCCTTTAACAATGCCTTTTTTGGTATGAATATTAACAATTTTACTAGGCGCAATTTGATGATCACTACCACCATTTCTAATGACATAAATCAATCCGTTATCTGAAATGTAATTTACATACCATGAAATCTCATCAGCATGGCCTTCAATAACCACTTTGTATTTTGCTTTTGGATTGATAACACCAACAGCAGTTCCATAAGTATCAGTTATAAATTCATCAACATAAGGTTTTAAATAGTCCATCCAAATTTTTTGTCCGTCCCATTCGTAACCAGTTGGTGCCGCATTATTTAAATATTTTTCTAAGAAATCAAGTGATTTTTTGTTGAGTATGCTTTTTTTAGCCATAAGAGTGTAATTCTGATTTATATATTGTTGTAAAAATAAACTGTTTTCTTTTGATTTAATGCCTTCGGAACTCTTTTTTGTAACAAATCCTCTTATTTTTGTACATATTGTCTTATAACTAAAACGGATACCGATGAAACTTATCATTAAAGATTTAACTAAAACTTACAAAAACGGAGTCAAAGCCATTGATAACCTAAACTTAGAAATAGGTACAGGAATGTTTGGTTTGTTAGGGCCCAATGGTGCAGGGAAATCTTCCTTAATGAGAACGATTGCTACTTTGCAGAGTCCAGATTCTGGATCTATAATGTTTGGTGATATAAATGTGCTAGAAGACAAAATGAACCTTAGAAAAATTTTGGGTTATTTACCACAAGAGTTTGGTGTATATCCCAAAATGAGTGCAAATGATTTATTACATTATTTCGCAAGTCTAAAAGGAATTACTAATAAAAAAGAGCGAAATAGTTTAGTTGATAAGGCGCTCGAGGTTACTAATTTAACTGAGGTGCGTAACAAACACGTTGCAGGATATTCTGGAGGAATGAAACAACGTTTTGGAATTGCTCAATTATTATTGAATAGTCCTAAACTTATTATTGTAGATGAACCAACAGCAGGTTTAGATCCAGCTGAACGTCATCGCTTTTTAAATGTTTTAAGAGAAATTGGAACAAACCACATCGTAATTTTTTCAACTCATATCGTTGATGATGTTAAAGAATTATGTACAGATATGGCGATATTAAATGGAGGAAGAATACTAGCTCAAGCTACTCCAAATCAAATGACTGCGGCATTAGCAGATAAGATTTGGTTGACGACTGTTAAACGTGAAGAGATTGAACAAATGCAAGAGACTTACAATGTTATTTCCTCAAATTATAATGAAGACAACATGCTTAATGTTCGTGTTTATGCAGATCAATCTCCAGGAGGTGAATTTGAAAAAGTGAAGCCAACACTAGAGGATGTGTACTTTACAACCTTAAGTAATGATCAATTTGTCTCTCAACCAGAAATCGCCTAATTATGTTTTCAACAATTTTTTTACACGAGATAAAGACCTGGTTCAAGAAACCTGCTTTTTACATATATGCTGGTATAATGTTTTTGTTATCAATAGGATTATCTGCTCTTGCTGTAGGTGTTTTTGATAGTGATAATGCAACCGTTACTAGTGCCATAAAGTTGAATAGTGCTGTAGGTATTTATGGGCTTTTAGGGCTTTTCGCCATATTTACATATTTGTTAATACCTTCAATTATTGGTGGGACGATACAACGTGATTTTAAGAACAACACGCATTACGTGCTTTATTCATATCCACTAACAAAAGTGAATTATTTATTGGCAAAATTTTGTGCTGGTATGACCATTACATTACTTGTAATTATAGCCAGTGCCATTGGAATTACTTTGGGTTTCTATCTGCCAGGTGCAAATGCAGATTTGGTAGGACCATTTAAAATCATGAATTATTTGCAACCATTCTTAGTTTATATTATTCCTAACGTATTCTTTTATGGAGCTATAGTATTTGCAATAACTGCTTTTTTACGTAATGTGAACATAGGTTTTATGTTTGTTTTGGTCATGATTATTCTTCAATTTGCAGCACAAACTAGTCTGCCTAATATGGATGATACCTATTGGGTAGAATTGTTAGAACCAACTGGTGATAGTGCTACTTATAACTTAATTAGGTATTGGACACCTGAAGAACAAAGCACACAACTTATCCCACTTACAGGAACACTTTTATACAACCGTTTAATTTGGTTAGGGATAGCTATTTTAGTTTTTATAAGTGTATTATTTAAATTTAGATTTTCTCAAAACCCTTCTACGATTTCTCTTTTTAAAGCTAAAGTTCAAAGAGTCACAAAGAAAAATTTTGGAACGATACAGAAAGTTGTAATGCCTAAGGCGAATCAAGACTTTACTTTTTTAGGTCAACTTAAAACTTCTTGGATAATAGCAAAGTCTGATATCGCATACATTATAAAAGGATGGCCATTTATCATAATTGCATCTGTAGCTTTTGCATTTTCACTACTCACTATGCTAATTACTGGTCAGCAATATGGAACAGATATATTACCTAAAACTTGGGTAATGCTTCAATTTGCAGGAGGTATATTTAGTACGTTTGCGTATTTGTTAATCTATCTCTACACGGGATTGATTATGAATAGAGCTAAATCAGCTCATACGAATCAGTTGGTAGATACTACTGCGACTAGAAATTGGGTGTTTCTGTTTTCTAAATTCGTAGCCATGGTAGTTATGATTGCGACACTACTATTGATCGTTATATTAAGCGGAATAATCATTCAAACTTACAATGGTTATTTTGAATTTGAATTGCTACTCTATCTGTATGATTTATACATTGTTAATATTTGGGACTTTATTCCATGGGTATTAATGTCCATATTAATCCACACACTTATTAAAAATCGATGGCTAGGTTTAATTACTTTATTGGTATTAGCTTTAGGAATACCACCACTATTGAGTGCTATTGGTGTAGAACAAAGTCAATTTATATTTAACAAAGGTGCTGGATCTCCTAGTCCAAGTGATATGAACGGTTACGGAAGTGGTCTGCCAGCATACTTCACTTATCGCTTATATTGGATTCTATTTGGTATTGCATTATTTGTTTTAGCTATTATATTCTATCGTCGTGGAATGGGTTCTAATATAAAGGAACGTTTTGCTTTTGCAAAAAAACGATTTACAAAGCCATTAATTGGTGTGATTACACTATCATTATTAGGGTTTTTTGCCATTGGTGGATATATTTGGAAAGTCAATAATATTGATAATGAACGTACAACTGGTAAGGAAAGAGAAGAACTTAGAGTTAATTATGAAAAAGATCTGAGTAAGTTTAATAAAGCGCCTCAGCCTCGATTAGTTGCTGTTAAAACGTTTATGGATATATTTCCGAAAACACGAGATTTCAAGGCAGGCGCAACTTATACACTTATAAATCAAACTGATACTGCGATTGATACGTTGCATGTAAACTATCCTGATCGACCTACAACAATTGAATTAAATCGTGCAACTGAAATTGTCTACGATCATGAGGATTATAACTATCGTATGTATCAATTTGATAAAACGTTACAACCAGGTGATACACTAATTATGACGTTTACGACTAATAATAAACCCAATACATTTTTTGATAATAATTCTCCTGTAGTAGATAATGGAACCTTTATAAATAACACTATATTTCCAGCTATTGGTTATAGTGATCAAGGAGAATTGCGTAATCCTCAGGTGCGAAAGAAATATGGTTTATCACCTAAAGATGTTTGGCCTGCTCAGGATGCTCCTGGTGCTAGAGAAAATAATTATATAGGAGGAAACAGTGACTGGATTGATTTTGAAGCGACTGTAAGTACATCTAACGATCAAATAGCTATTGCTCCAGGATATCTCACAAAAGAATGGGAAGAAGAAGGGCGAAAATATTTTGAGTATAAAATGGATTCTAAGATCTTAAACTTCTATGCATTTTTAAGTGGTCGTTATGAGGTTAAACGAGATACACATGATGGTGTAAAGTTAGAAATCTATTACCATCCAGCTCATGATTATAATGTAGATCGTATGATGAATGGTTTAAAAGAAGGCTTAGATTATTATAATGATAACTATACACCTTATCAACATAGACAAGCTCGAATTATAGAATTCCCAAGAACTGGAGGCGGATTTGCGCAAGCTTTTCCTAATACAATTCCGTTTAGTGAAGCTATAGGATTCATTGCAGATGTAGATGATGAAGATGATGATGCCGTAGATTATCCGTTTAGTATAACTGCACATGAACTAGCACATCAATGGTGGGCGCATCAAGTCATTGGTGCAAAGGCTAAAGGCGCTACATTGCTTTCTGAAAGTTTATCAGAATATAGTTCGCTTAAAGTATTGGAAAAAACTAATGGGAAACAGCAAATGCGTAAATTTCTTAAAGATGCAATGGATGGTTATCTTTTAGGCAGAACTGTTGAGCAAATAAAAGAAAATCCATTAATGTACAATGAAAATCAACAATATATTCATTACCAAAAGGGATCTCTAGTATTATATGCGATGAGTGATTATTTAGGTGAAAAGAAATTTAATAATGTTATAAAAAGATTTGCAGAGAAGTATCAATTCAAAGGAGCTCCTTATCCAGTGGCGACTGAGTTTGTAGATGATATTAAAGCAGTGACTCCAGACTCGTTACAGTATGTAATTAAAGACATGTTTGAAACGATTACGCTTTATAAAAATAAAATTGTAGATTCAAATGTTACCGAATTAGATAATGGTAAATTTCAAGTTGATGTTGAATTTAATGTGAGCAAATACAGAAACGATGAAAAAGGGAAGCGCTTTTATGGTGAAAAAGTTGGAGACTCTTTGATGTATAAGCCAGAAGGAAAGAAACGCGCAGAGTACTCTGTGATATTAGCCGATTATATTGACATAGGAATTTTTACTGAAGATACAGGTGATGATGGAAAAAAGAAAGACGTCGAATTGTATTTGAAAAAACATAAGATCACCGAAATTAATAATAAGATCAGCATTATAGTCGATCAAAAGCCAACTGAAGTAGGAGTGGATCCTTATAATAAATTGATAGATACTAATTCAGACGATAATAGAAAAAAGTTATAGTCAGTTCATACATATTAAAATCATTAAGACTCATAGGTTGTTATACTCATGAGTTTTTTTGTAACAAATTTTGCTGTGAGAAGTCTTTAATTTAGATAATATTAATTCAATTTTAAGGTTAAAGTAGGTGTAAATCCCTAATTTTGGAATGGTTTTAGAGTAATCATTAATAATGAAATTAATTAAGTATATATTCCTTTTATGTCCTGTTATTCTGATGGCTCAAATAGAACCTGTAGAAGAAGACTCGACTGTTGTTGAGTATATTTTAATTGAAGGTGACTCAATACCAAAAACAGCGATTGATCTCAATGAAGTGCTATTACTTCAGAAGCTAAAGTTTGATTCAAAAGAAGATCGAATCACATACTTAATTTTAAAGCGAAAAACGATTAAAGTATATCCTTATGCTAAACTAGCAGCCGAACGATTAACAACCTTGAAAGAGCGTTTGGAAACTCTAGAATCAAGGCGAGCAAAAAAGCGTTATGCTAAACTCATTCAGAAATACATTGAAGAAGAGTTTTCAGCAGAACTGAAAAAACTTACCCGAACTGAAGGTCAGATTTTAGTTAAACTCATCCATAGACAAACTGGTAAAACAACGTTTCAACTTATAAAGGAATTGAGAAATGGTTGGCGAGCCTTTTGGTTTAATACAACTGCTAGTGTATTTGATATCTCATTAAAACGGGAGTTTGACCCAATCAATGTTAAAGAAGATTTTCTTATTGAAGATATATTAGAACGTGCTTTTCAAGATGGAAAATTAGACAGACAAGAGCCAGCTATTGATTTTGATTATTATGATCTTACTGATAAATGGTTGCATAACAAAACTACAGAACCCAAACAATAATGCGAATACAATCTGCTTTAGAAGAGCAATTAAATGCTTTGAGTCACGCTTTTGGTGCAGCTTTAGGTATCATTGGTTTAATCTTTTTAATCCTTTTTTTAAAAGAAGAAACACCTTATGCATTATTTAGTGTTATTGTGTATGGGAGTTCAATAATCATCTTGTTTTTAGCGTCAACTTTTTATCATGCTGTTAAAGGGGAACGACGAAAACACTACTTCAGGATTGTTGATCATATTAGTATTTATTTGCTTATTGCAGGAACATATACTCCAGTTTTACTTATAGTATTACCTGATAGTTTAGGTTGGGAGTTGTTTTGGATAGTTTGGGGAATTGCTGCTTTTGGAGTGGTTTTAAAACTGTTCTTTACAGGTAAATTTGAAACATTTTCAACCTTATTATATTTAGTAATGGGTTGGCTAATTGTGTTTGATTTTTCAACATTAGCAGACCGAATAGACACCAACGGTTTATTATTGCTTTTTTCTGGAGGTTTATTCTATACTGTTGGAATCGTTTTTTACGCGATAGAGAAAATTCCTTACAATCATGTAATCTGGCACTTTTTTGTTTTAGGAGGCGCTATTTGTCACTTCTTTATGGTCTATTTTTTTGTGATCTAAACCTTACTCAATAGAAATGCTTTTAAATCATTGTAGTTTGAAATTGATATTGCTACTTTTTCTTTATGCATTACTGATTTAATCTGCTCTGGCAACTCAATTTTAATATCAATGACGTTTTCAACAACATCTAAGAATTTTGTTGGATGTGCTGTTTCTAAAAACACACAATGCGAATTAGGGTGTGCTTCAAGATGTGATTCACATCCTAAATAACCGACAGCTCCATGAGGATCAGCAATATAATTATAAGACTCGTAAATATCAGCCATTGCTTTTCTGGTCTGGTCATCTGTAAAACTATAAGATGATAGATGTTCTTTCAATGCACTAAAATCGTTTTTATAAATTTCCTGAATGCGAATAAAATTACTCGGATTTCCAACATCCATTGCATTACTAATGGTTTGAACAGATGGTTTTGGGTGATAAGTTTCAGTTTTTAAATATTCAGTTACCACATTATTAGCATTATTTGATGCTATAAAATGTTTGATGGGTAAACCTAATTGTTGCGCCATCATTCCTGCACAAATATTTCCAAAGTTTCCACTAGGAATTGAAAATACAATGTCATTATATGTTTGATGTAGTTGTTTATATGCAAACATAAAATAGAAAAGTTGAGGTAGCCAACGCGCCACATTTATTGAATTAGCTGAGGTTAACTGCATTTTTTCGGTTAACTCTTCATCTAAAAATGCATGTTTTACCATATCTTGACAGTCGTCAAAAACACCATCCACTTCAAGTGCTGTAATATTCTGTCCAAGCGTTGTTAGTTGTTTTTCTTGAATATCGCTTACCTTTCCAGAAGGATATAAAATCACGACATTAACACCTTTCACACCTAAGAAACCATTGGCAACAGCTCCTCCAGTATCACCAGATGTAGCAACTAAAACAGTAACTTCATTTGAGTTGTCTGAATTAAAATAACCAAGACATCTTGCCATAAATCGTGCACCAACATCTTTAAAAGCCATTGTTGGTCCGTGAAATAATTCTAGTGTTGAAATATTTTTATTTAATTCAACAATAGGAAAATCAAAAGACAAAGTATCTTCTATAATCTCTTTTAATATAGGTTCAGGGATATCAGGAGTTACGAACTGTTTAATCGCTTCAAACGCAATTTCTGTATGAGAATAATCCGTTATAGTTTCGAAAAATAAACTCGGTAAGGCTTGAATATGTTCAGGGAAATATAAACCCTTATCTGGAGCTAAGCCTCTTATGACAGCATCTTTAAACGATGTGTTTGGAGCTTTTTTATTTAAACTGAAATAGTTCATAATATTTTAATCCCTTCAGTATTGATTTTTGATACATACATTTCAAAAGCTATTTCTGTTTTTGAATATAGATTTTTAATGGCATCCATTACTTTATTGGCACTGTCAATACCTTTACATAAACTAAATATTGAAGGACCAGATCCTGAAATACCAGTACCCAAAGCACCACTATTTATAGCAGTTTGTTTTACATCACTAAAATACGGAATTAATTTACTGCGATGTGGTTCAACAATCACATCATTAAGGCTTTCACTGATTAATTTATAATCTTCAGTATGTAGAGCATGAACTAAGCTTCCCACATTTGCCCATTGTGTAATTGCATTGTTCAAAGAGACCTCTTTCGGTAAAATGGCCCTAGATTCAGACGTTTTAATTTCTATTTGAGGATGAATTACGACTGCGAATAGTTCATTTGGAGTTGGTAGTTGTACTATTTGTAATGGTGATAAATTTTTAACTAAGGTAAAACCACCAAAAAGAGCAGGAGCTAGGTTGTCTGCATGTTCACAGTTACTAGCTAATGCTTCACCTTTCATGGCGAATTTTGTGAGTTGAGTTTTATTGTACGGTCGACCTAGTAATTCATTAATAGCAAAAACACTTCCAGCTGCACTTGCAGAACTGCTTCCAACACCGCTACCAGGTTTAATGTTTTTATAGATTTCAATATCAAATCCAAAATCAGGTTTAGCATCATTATATATCGCTAAAGCTGAAACACCAGCCACATTTTTTTTAACTTCAAAAGGCAGGTTATAACCTTCAATTTTAGATATGATTATTCCTTTTTGAACTGTTTTTTTAATAATCATTTCGTCTCCAATGGTGTCCAAACAAAACCCTAGAACATCAAATCCACAAGATACATTTGCTACAGTAGCAGGAGAAAAAATTTTTATGTGATCCATTTATTTGTTTCCTATTTTAATGATATCGGCAAATAATCCTGAGGCTGTTACATCAGCACCAGCACCAGCACCTTTTACAATTAGAGGTTGTTCTGGATAACGTTCAGTATAGAACATTACAATATTATCTTTACCTGCTAAATTATAAAACGGATGACCTTCAGGGATTTCTCTTAAGCCAACTTTTGCTTTCCCATTTTTGTATTCAGCTACATATTTTAACTGACAATTTTTAGATTTAGCTGAAGCGTATAATTTTTGAAAATGAGCTTCATCTGCTTTGAGCGTTTTATAAAAATCATCAACAGATGTGCTTTCCAAATTTGATTTTGTTAAAAAGGATTTATTGTCGATGTCTTCAATCTCCATCATACCTCCATTTTCCCTCGCTAGAATTAATATTTTTCTTGCAACATCAACACCACTTAAATCAATTCTTGGATCAGGTTCTGTGTAGCCTTCAAATTGAGCACGCTTTACTGTATCATGAAAGTTAGTTCGGTCACTAAAATTATTAAATACAAAGTTTAGACTTCCAGACAAGATAGCTTGTACACTTGTTACTTTATCTCCTGAGACAACTAAGTTGTTTAATGTGTTTATAATGGGTAAACCAGCACCAACATTAGTTTCATATAAAAATGGCGCATTATAACTCAGCGATAAATCTTGAAGCTTTTTATAAGTTTCAAAGGGACCAGAACACGCAATTTTGTTACAAGCGACTACGGCAACACTTTGCTTTAAATAGTTATCATACCATTTAGAAACTCCTTCATCTGCTGTTATATCAACGAAAATACTGTTACGCAAATTCATTTCGATGACCTTATTAAAAAAACCTTGTAAACTTGATTTTTCAGCATAATGAAATTGAGAAGCCCAATCATTAAGGTTAATACCATCAGCATCAAAAACCATTTTTCTTGAATTGGCCATTCCAGTGATGCGAACATCGATTTTCAATTTCTTCTTAAGAAAACTATGCTGTTGTGTAATTTGATCAATGAGTTTTTCGCCAACATTTCCAATACCAACTATAAATGCATTGAGTTGTTTTGTTTTAACTTCAAAAAACCGCTCATGAAGTACATTGAGTGCTTTCTTTACGTCATGTTTATTAATAACTGCTGAAATATTTCGCTCTGAAGCACCCTGTGCAATGGCTCTAATATTGATATTGTTTTTTCCAAGAGTGCTAAACATTTTACCACTTATTCCTTGAAAATTTTTCATGTGATCTCCAATAAGTGCAATAATTGAAAGTTCGTTTTCAACTAAAATTGGATCAATTTTATGTAAAGAAATTTCATTTTCAAAAGCAGTATCGATGGCCACTCTTGCTTTTTCAGCATCTCTGACATCTATTCCAAAACAAATAGAATGCTCAGAAGACGCTTGAGTAATGAAAATGATGTTTATTTTTTCTTGAGCTAGGGTTTCAAATAATCGTTTTGAAAACCCAGGTATACCAACCATCCCACTGCCTTGTAGAGTCAGTAATGCAATATCATTTATGTTTGTAATACCTTTAACTGGAGATCCATTTGTAAGGTCAGTTTTTGAAGAAATTGTGGTTCCTTCGTCATCAGGTTTTAAGGTATTCTTAATGTGAATTGGAATGTTTAAATCTAAAGCAGGTTGAACCGTCGGAGGGTACAATACTTTAGCTCCAAAATGAGATAATTCCATCGCTTCCTGATACGATAAACGCTTAATTGGATAACTATGCTTTACTAATTTAGGATTGGCAGTATAGATGCCACTAACATCAGTAAAGATTTCTAATTGTTTCACTTTTAAGGCAGCTGCAACAATAGCTGCAGTAAAATCTGAACCACCACGACCTAAAGTTGTAATTTCATCAAGATTAGATTTTGAAACAAATCCTGGTAAAATAGTAATGTCTTGTTTCGCAGATTTAAAGTATGCTTTTATATTCGTATTAGTGTCTTTATAAAGGACATCTGCTTTTGTGAAATTTGAATTTGTAACAATGAGTTCTTGACTATTTTTTCTTTCTGTGTGAATTCCTCTGGATTTCAAAGTTTCAGAAAGTATGTAAGAGGATAATAATTCTCCAAAACTCACTAGTTTATCTGAAGTTTTTGGAGAAAGTTCGTTTATCAAAAACAAGCCATCTAAAAGTTCTTTGAGTTCGTTTAACTTAGTTTCTACATACTTGAGGATGTCTTTGTTTTTCTTCGGAATAAGAGCTTCAACTAGTTTTAAATGAATACGTTGAATACTTTTAAATGCATCTTTATAGTCTTTGTTTTTGGCTTGTGCAAGATGTCCAGCATTTAATAATTTATCAGTGATTCCTCCAACTGCTGAAACCACACAAATGACCTTATCCGTTTCAGACTTACCTTCTAAAATAGATATGACCTGATTGATATTATTTGCTGATCCGACAGATGTTCCTCCAAATTTTAAAACCTTCATTATTCTAGATTTACAACTAAGTTTAAGTTGTTTTTATATTAAGTTCCAAAAGTATTACTTTTACTTT
>NZ_JBGCCX010000040.1:0-13386 GCF_045105015.1 Psychroserpens sp. | reverse complement strand
ACGATTCCAGTCTTTTTGAAGCATAAATTTTCGATCTTTGTCTACCCAGAAAATTCCTTTGTTTTTCATGAATTCAGGAATTTCCTCTGGATAAGGAAGTAAGTGTGAGTGGCCGTTTATTCTAAGTTTTCGTTTTTCCATGTATCTGTAATTGCGAGTCCCGAAAATTCGGGATGTAGCAATCTTTTTGTTTTAATTAGATTCTTCGCTTTGCTCTGAATGACAAAACGTTATTCAAGTTTCACCTTTTTAGGTGGTTGCATTACTTCGCCACAATTAGGACAACTACGTTTGTCTTTATCACCATAATATTTATCAAAAATGGCAGGCATATCTGTTTCAATATTGTCTAAGGTGAAGTCTTCTTCGTAGAGTTTAGTCGTACAGTTTTCGCAAAACCACAACAAGGCATCTTGTACACCTTCTTCACGAGGATATTCAATTACAAGTCCAACTGTATTAGCACCTCGTTGAGGGGAATGTGGAACTTTTGGAGGTAATAAAAACATTTCACCTTCTCGAATATGTATATCTTTTGGTGTGCCTTTGTCAATAACTTTCAAAGTGATGTCGCCTTCTACCTGATAGAAAAACTCAGGTGTTTCGTTGTAATGATAATCTTTTCTACTGTTTGGTCCACCAACAACCATCACAATAAAATCACCATCTTTCCAAACGACTTTATTACCTACAGGTGGTTTTAGTAGGTGCCTGTTTTCTTCAATCCATGCTTTAAAATTTATTGGAGGATATAATTTACTCATGATGTTAATTTTTTAAAATTAATTAGGGTTTTTATATTCAAATCCGTCTTCATCTACATAGTAGAACTCTCCATCTTTTTCTACAGGAAAGAAAAACTTGCCGCCAGAAGAACCTCCATAAATATAATCACCTTTTTTATATTCTGAATCTTTATAAATATACTTTTTTGTTTTGAGATTATAGTAATCATAAAGACCACCATCCTTTTTGGCATAAACAATATATCCTGATTCGTAATCTATTCGAATATTTTGATAATCAATAGGAAGCAACATTTCATAGCTAGCATCCATTAAACCTTCATAATTCCCTTTAGTAACTTCAAAATAGGAGTAATCAGAATTTGGATAGATGTAGCTAAATAACTCAGATTCTTTTTTTGTATTTAAGTTATAAAGGCCTTGTTTTGAATTTTTAGAAAACACACAAATACCAGAATCCTCATCGCATTTGATGCTTTCGTACTCTTGTTTTTCCTTAATTGATTCTTGAAGTTTTTTTCTATCGACGTTAGATCTAATGGACGCAAATGGGACTTGAATATCTTCTTCGTCATCGACTTCATTAAACTTTTCATTATCAGAAACGGTGTCTATATATCTTAATATATGTTTAGATTCTTTATCATTAACAACGGTTAGAATCATCATGTCTCTTTTAAAATCTACTTTTTCATCATTAACATATAATTCATTGTTTAGTACTGTAGGATTTAATTTTTGAGCAATAGCAGAAATCACCTCTTCACTTTCATAACCTCGTGAGTATAACCATTGGAAAGATATGAAGTCATATTCTGTAGGAACAATTGTTTCAAGTTTATAATCTATTAGGCCTACTTTGTCATTATTTTCAATAGATAAGGTGTAGCCAGTTTGGGAGTTGTAGTTGTCAAATGTTCTAGAGTCTAGCTTATATTTAAAAATATCATAAGCCGAAAATTTGTTGTTTTCTCTTTGAACAATAATATGACCTGCAGATAAATCGATATATTTTAATTTTAGTTTGTAATCAAACAATGCTACATTTTGTTCATTAATAATGTTGAAAGCGCCATTCTTTTTTACAATACTTACCTTTTTTCTCAACAATCTGTTTCTATTAAAAACGCCAACGCTATCAAAAGTAGCTTTTATTATAAGTTCACCTTTTGAATTTGCAAAACCCCATTTTCCATCTTGTTGATATGGAATCAAATCTTGTGCACAAAGATTGAGACTGAAAAAAGCTAATAAAAGGATGCAAAATTTATTCATGTAAAAAAAATGTTTTTGCCTGTTTTATAGGAGTTTTATCACCTTGTTTAGTAGATCTTTCGTATTCAATTCTTCCATAACTAGCAGTAAAGGTGTGAAAGTTTTTTAGGTAACCTTTTACGGTTACGTTATTAGGTAACTTAAAAGTGGAAATATCTTCATTTTCCCTTGGTTCTGTACTTATTATGTATTTAAAAAAACTCCAGAAGCCTTTGTCACCTTGTAAAATGAGTTCAACTTGATTTTCGGAAATTTTTTTGGAGATGACTTTGTATTTCGTAAAATCTGTACTATTAGCCTTTGTTGAGTCTAATAAAGCGTAAAAGTTTTCAGGTTTTAGACTACCATCTTCATTTAATTTTCCCCGAATAAAATGAGTCTTTAAATTTAAAGTAAAAAAGTCTTTATAGAAGTTAATTGAATTCCCTGTTTTACTATCGTCGTATATGTTTAAAGTGTCGACCGATTGACTTCGATGATGGTCAGTAAATATAATATGCTTTTTAGTGTCAAATGTATAATCCTTATTGATTAGGTGCTCTAGCTCTTGAGTGTTATAAATTTCTTTAAAATCTTCTTTTAAGGTTTCTTCATCAACAGTGTCATCTGAATAAACTTCCTCATTTATATTTTTGCCATATTCACGTTTTAATGTAACATAGTCAATGTCGAATTCAATACCTAAATAATTTATGGCAACAACTTTCTGGTTAGGTTTTAAGCTTAAAAGCTTTAGGTCTTTTAATATTTTTAAGAACGGTTGAGTATCAAGGTTTGATTCGCCATCAGCAACTAAAAATTCACACTCATAAAAATTATTATCACTAGCATATATTTCTGCATTAATTCCAAAATAATTTTTAAATTTTTTAGTTGGTTTGTATGTAAATAATTTTGTGAATTTTTCGTGTGAAAGAATGTCTTTTCTCCCTAATTTTTTAACTATAAAAATGTCAAATACTTTGAGGTATGTGAACGTAGGAAAATTTGAAAATTCATATTGTAGAGCATCGTTTTTAAAATTTGGAACGAAAGTAACATAGCATTCATTATCTGTGATATAAATGTATTTTCGACTTTTTTGTTTGTCCTCAATATTTTTTAAGGTTTTACTATTGATAATGAATTCGTCCATGTCTTTTGGAAAAGAGGTCCTTAAAACATGAGTCTGACTAATGATGCTTTGACTGTAAATTGATACAATCAAAGTGAGAATAAAAGAATAAAAATTAAATGTTGTTTTCAAGATTTTATAGTGATTTTGTTCGTCCACCATCAACAGGAAGATTAATTCCATTAATGTATGAAGCACGTTCACTTGCTAAAAATGTAATCGCTGCAGCTAATTCTTCGGGCTTTGCAAAGCGTTTTGCTGGCACAGCGCTTTTCATTGCATTTGCTGCTTCGTCTTCGGTTTTCCCTGTTTTAGCTGATTTGTTTTTAATGATTTGAGCTAGTCGATCAGTACCAGTTGCGCCAGGCAAAACGTTATTAGCTGTGATCCCAAATTGACCTAGTTCGTTAGCTAATGTTTTACTCCAATTAGCCACTGCGCCTCGTATAGTATTGCTGACACCTAATCCGTCTAGTGGTTGTTTTACTGAAGTTGAAATCACATTAATAATTCTTCCGTAGTTCTCGTTTTTCATGTAAGGAACAACGGCCTGTGTTAATACATGATTGCATTTTAAATGTTGCGTAAACGCACTTTCAAATTCTGAAATATCAGCAGAAAAGACTGGTCCACCTTTTGGTCCACCTGTGTTATTTACTAAAATATGAAAGCCATGATTTGCTTTAATGTAAGTGTTCACTTTTTCACTTAACTCGATTGGATTTGAAAAATCTGCAACGATATAATCGTGATTTCTATGCTGAGGTAATTCGGCAAGCGTGGCTTTCAATTTGTCTTCGTTTCTAGCTATTAAAGTTACTATTGTGCCTTCTTCTGCTAAAGCTATAGCAGTTGCTTTACCAATACCTGCAGTACTTCCGCAGACTAAGGCATATTTGTTATTAAGATCTAAATTCATTTAATTATTAAATTTGAAACTGTTAAAAATTTTATCTCCAACCTCGATATAGTCTTTGTATTCGGTCTCTGAGCAAGTTAGTGTGAGGATGTAGGCTGTTTTGTCTTTTATAAAAATTAATTGTTTGAATGTTAAAATCATTCCATTTCCAAAATCTCCAGACCAGACAAATGATTTAGCGTCTAAATCATTAATTTTAGTCAGTTGATTTTCAATTATATTAACACCTTTCACTTGTGATTTTATCTGTGAAATTGAAGCATCAACATAAGCATCGACATTATTATCATCTTGCTTAAGCAATTCTATATTAAGATTTATGTTTTCTTGAAACTGATCTTCTCTTGCAGATTCAGGCTTTGCCATGAAAACAAACTGAATAGTAGGTTGGGGTTTTTGACTACTGTAAGTCCAATCTGAAGGGTGATCTATTGAATAATTATCTTTTTTGTAGGTCTGCCAATTATCTTGTGCAAAACAAGAAAAAGTAAACAGAATAGTTAGTAGACTTATTTTAAATTTCATAATTAATTTGATTTATGAATTGGATCAATATTTTATACATACATTTTTAGCTTCTGTGAAAAAACGTAAAGCTTCAAAGCCGCCTTCACGACCAACTCCAGATGCTTTAACACCACCAAAAGGGGTTCGTAAATCACGCATCATCCAAGTGTTAACCCAAACAATTCCTGCTTGCAGTTGATTGCTCATGCGCATGGTACGTTTTAAATTGTTTGTCCAAAGTGTTGCTGATAATCCGTATTTGACTTTGTTTGCCATAGCTAAAACCTCGTTTTCCGAATCGAAAGGCATTATGGTAACTACTGGACCGAATATTTCTTCTTGGTTCACGCGACATTCGTCAGATGGTACATCAATAACAGTTGGTTCTAGATAGTACCCATTTTCAAAGCCAGTAACTGTTACATCATTTCCTCCACAGAGTACAGTTCCGTTTTCATCTTTTGCAATTTCAATGTATTCTTTTACTTTTTCTAAATGAGGTTTTGAGACTAAAGCACCAATATTAGTGTCAGTTTCAGAAGGATGACCAACTTTGAGTTGTTTTACTTTAGTTACGAAGTCTTTTTTAAATTTATCATAGATAGAGCGTTCCACAAAAATCCTGCTTCCACATAAACAAATCTGACCTTGATTAGCAAAAGATGAACGTACAGTTGTGTTCAGCATGTCGTCATAATCGCAATCTGCAAAAATGATATTTGGATTTTTTCCACCCAATTCAAGAGATAACTTTTTAAACATTGGCGCAGCAACTTTAGCAATATGAGCTCCTGTTGCTGTACCTCCTGTAAACGAAATCGCTTTAATGTCTTTATGTTCAATAATGGCTTGACCAGTAGAGCCTCCAAGTCCGTGAACAATATTTAAAACCCCTTTTGGGAGGCCAGCCTCATTTAGTATCTCACTCAAAAGGAAAGCAGTCATTGGTGTGACTTCACTTGGCTTAGCAACTACGCAATTTCCTGCAGCAAGAGCAGGTGCAATTTTCCAAGTAAAGAGGTAGAGAGGAAGATTCCATGGTGAAATACAACCGACAACACCAATCGGTTGACGTAAGGTGTAATTGATAGCATTCTGACCAACACTTTCATGACTTTCGCTAGCAAATTGTGTAATGGCATTTCCGAAGAAACGAAAGTTACTCGCTGCTCTTGGGATATCTACAGCTTTTGCTAAAGACACAGGTTTGCCATTATCTTTAGATTCGGCTTCAGCAAAACGTTGTAAGTTGGCTTCAAGTAATTCTGAAATTTTAATAAGAATACGACTGCGTTCTTCTAAAGTGGTTTTTGACCATACTGGAAACGCAGATTTAGCTGCTATGTATGCGTTTTCAACATCGTCTTTTGATGAGTTAGGTATTTGACCGTAAACTTCTCCGTTAGAAGGGTTGTAATTGTCAATCCAATCATCTTGAATAGGATTGTGAAAGTTGCCGTTTATATAATTTTTTATTGTTATCACTGCTTGGTGAAATTTAGTTTATTCTTAGTATTGATAGCCTCCTATGATTTTATGAAAGACCCATTTGTTATTTACTTTTTTGTAGAGCATTTCAGTGCCATGTGACATAAAATAATCTACTGAAATATAAGCTAAATTTAAGCTTTTATTAAAAATTAATCCATAAATAGTGAACTCTCTTTTTTGAGATCTGTGTTCTGATAAGCGCTCCAAAGAATCTTTTGAGATTAAAAAACCATCATTTGTTTTTAGACTGTCGTTATGTATTGTTTTCCAGTCTAGAATATTATAACCATAATTTGAAAGTTCTCCAATTGATAATGTATTATTTGATGCTATTTGGTTTATGATGTATGTTGTGTCTTTACTATTGAAAAAAGAATTAATGTATTCAGGGAAAGTTGATGGTTTTCCCATACGACCTTGATATCTTACATCTTTGTTTCTAACATATTTATTAGATTTATACTTGATGTAAGGATTTGTATAATTATAAGCATACAAAATTTTGTTATTTTTATCCTTTAAAATTTCTTTCAAGAAATTAATTTTCAAAGTGTGATCAATAACTAGAGTTTCTAAATTTTCTTTTTTTACTTCAAGAGTTGTTTTTTTTTCTTCTGAAGAATTACAGGACATGCAAAGTGCGAACAAAAACAGGATGCTAAGACATGATTTTAATTTAGTTTCTTGATCTATAAGTTTACTACTTGTGTAGTTTTTAATGTACATTATTGTTTATTATAAGCCATCACCTTGATCTCAATCACCAAATCTGGGTGTGGTAATTGGTGAACAGCTACTGTAGTTCTTGTTGGTCCTGTTGCTTTATCAAAAAACTCTCCGTAAGCTTTGTTGTAATCTGCAAAGTCATTCATATTGACTAAAAATGAAGTGACATCTACTACATCTTTTAGTGATGCGCCAACTTTGTTAAGATTACCTTCTATGTTTTTTAGGACTTCTTGGGTTTGGGTGTAAGCGTTTAGCTTTTTAGTTCCCATGTCGTCTATAATATCAACTCCTGCAATGGTGTTGTCTGGACGTCTTGAACTGGTTCCTGAGACGAAAATAAAATCGCCAACTTGTTTTACATGTGGATATGCTCCTCTTGGTGTTACTATATTTTCGCTCATAATGTATTAATGTAGTCCAGCAATTCTGTCATCTTGAAGAATAGCTTCGGTTTCTGATTGTACTTTATCTAAAATATCTTTGATGTCATCTTCGTTTGAAATTATTCCGTCGGATAACATGTTTAAAATAGCTTTGTCTTGTGCTCTTCCTCTTAGCATGGCTTCTCTGTAACCAATATCTTCATTGAAAGTCACTAAACTATATTTTGAAGAATAGTCTCCAGGGAAGGTTTCTTCTAATGCCATTTCAATTTTTCGCTTCTCCTGAAATATGGCTTGACCAACATGATCTTTCATTTCATGAAAATTATCGATAGCTAAATCTGCTATAGCATCAGTGTCTTTTTTTCTAGTTTTTTCGTATTCAGAAAAGATGGTTTCCCAATCACCTTCATGTTCATCTATGACTGCATCAAACTCCACAACATCCTCAAAAGATGCGTTCATTCCTTGTCCGTAAAACGGCACGATAGCATGCGCAGAATCACCCATGAGTAAGGTGTTTCCCTTATAATGCCATGGTGAACATTTTACTGTTCCTAATGGTGCTGTAGGATTTTCAAAAAAGTCTTCAACAAGATTTGGCATTAATTCAAGAGCATCAGGAAATTCCTTTTGGAAGAATTCAGTTACGATTTCAGGCGTAATTAAATTATTGAAATTGTATTCTCCTTCATCATAACTTAAGAATAGTGTTACTGTAAAGCTGCCATCTAAATTAGGCAATGCAATTACCATAAAATCTCCTCTTGGCCAAATATGTAATGCGTTTTTATAGGTTTTGTAATCTCCAGTTTCTGTTGGAAGAATAGATAATTCTTTATAGCCATGGGTTAGGTAATCTTGTGAGAAGCTAAATAAAAATTTGCGTTCTAAATAATAACTTCTTCGTAAAGCAGAACCAGCACCATCAGTAGCAATTATAGCATCGGCATCTTCAATAAATTCCTTTTTAGAGTTGTAATCTTGGAATAAAGCGGTTGTATTTTCAAAGTCTACAGATTTACATTTTTTATTAAAGTGTATCTTAACATTGTCATGTTTTTCGGCTTCATCAAGTAATAAGGCATTCAAACCACCTCTTGAAATAGAATTGATGTATTCATGATCTCTTCCACTATAATTAGATAAAAACGTATTGCCTTCTCTATCATGAAGCATTCTTCCGTTCATTGGAATGCAAAGTGATTTCACTTTGTCTTCAATGCCAACGAGTTTCATGGCTTTATTGCCACGATCTGAAAACGCTAAATTAATTGAGCGACCAGCAGAAATATCTGTGCTTCTTAGATCTGGTCGCATTTCATAAACGCTTACGTTGTAACCTCTCTGACCTAATCTTAATGCGAGTAAGCTACCACAAAGTCCAGCTCCTATTATAAGTATGTTTTGTTGTTTCATGTTAATTTAAAATTGTTTTCAAGCGCTCTACAAATCCGTAAACATCCATGTAAGAATTATACAATGGGACAGGAGCACAACGGATGACATCAGGTTCTCTCCAATCTGTAATAATTCCAGATTCAGTTAATTTATCATGGAGTGCTTTATCAGCATTTTTCACTTGAATAGAAAGTTGACAACCACGTTCTTTAGGGTTGCTAGGTGTAATGATTTTAATATCAGAATTATTAAGTTCATTTAGGAGAAACTCAAAATAACCTGTAAGCTGTCTAGATTTTTCACATAGCTTTTCAAAATCTGCAGTTTTAAAAACATCCAGAGATGCTCTAATTGCGGCCATTGAAAGTATAGGAGGATTGCTAAGTTGCCATCCTTCAGCTCCTGGTAATTGGTCAAACTCATCACGCATTCTAAAACGTGTTTGTTTGTTATGTGACCACCAACCTGTAAAACGGTTTAAATCTTTGTTGTGTGCATGACGCTCATGAACAAAAGCACCAGACAAGCTTCCTGGGCCAGAATTTAAATATTTATAACTACACCAAACGGCAAAATCTGCACCAGAATCGTGTAAATTTAGTTGTACATTTCCTGCGCCATGTGCACAATCGAAACCAACTACACATCCATACTTGTGACCTAAATCTGTAATGCGTTTTAAATCGAAAAATTGTCCTGTATAATAGTTGACGCCTCCAATCATGACAAGAGCAATCTCGCTGCCATGTTCCTCTAAAATAGTTTCTAGGTCATCATAATTTGCCAACTCTTCACCTTGGCGAGCTTTCCATAAAATTAAACCTTCATTATCATCATATCCATGGTGACGTAGCTGTGATTCTACAGCATATTTATCACTTGGAAACGCATCAGCTTCAATTAGTATCTTGTAACGTTTAGGAGTTGGTTTATAAAAACTTACCATCATAAAATGAAGGTTAGCAGTGAGAGAATTCATCACGACAACCTCTAAAGGTTTTGCTCCAACAATTTCAGCCATTGTTTCTGTTAGAAATTCATGATAATGTAACCAAGGGTTTTTGCCTTCTGTATGGCCTTCAACACCCAGATTAGCCCAATCTTCAAGTTCTTGGTTAATATAATCTTTAGTGATTTTTGGTTGTAAGCCAAGAGAATTTCCAGTCATGTAAATCAGTTCATTTCCATTGCTGTCTTTTGGCATATGAAACTGACTTCTGAAGGATTTAAATGTGTCATTTTGGTCTTGTTTTTTAGCAAAATCGAGACCCAATTTATAGTTAGACAATGTGCTTTTGTTTAAGTTAATATGTATTCTAGAGTTTAGAATATGTGTATAAAAATAAGGATTAATAATGAAGAATTAAAGTCTTAAAAGTTTGATTTACCTTAAAAAATAAAGCGTTTCAATTATTTAATTGAAACGCTTTGAATTTATATGGACGCTCATAGCTAAATATTTTATGCATTTATGAGTCATTATTTAGATTTTGGGATTACATGAAAACTGTAATTTTATTTTTTTTATGATTTAGTTTACCGAAATATCTGAAAAGAAGAGATTAAAATCACCTTCAGCCATTTTGTGGTCTTTAGCGATTTTTATGCCATTGAAATCCTCATAGTTTTCAAAAGTTGTTGTCATTGATGGTTCATCAGCATTTCCTTGTCTAAACACCCATTCTTTTATTATATACGTTTCGTTGTAGTAGATGTCATAAGCATCTCCAGGTGTATAGCCACCTTCATTTCCATAGGTCAAAGTGATTTTGTTTAACTTATCCTTTGAAATCGGAGCTTCAGCACTTGAAGGTTTTGAAATTGTTGTGCCTGCATCCCATACCAATTGAAATGGAATTAGTAACCAAAATTTATCGTTTATGAATCCACGATCAGCCTTCAATGAAATACTATCCATTGATTTTCGATTATATGAAGTCGTCTTATCATTTGAAATTAAGGTCACATCATCTGTCTTTGGGTGCCATGTCCAATAGCGTCCTGATATGTTTCCGTTTCTATTAACATTAAATCTAAATTTAATTTGATTAATCTCTTTCCAGTTTTCAAAACCATGAGCATTTGCAATTTTTTCTGCAACAGTTAATTTTTGAGTAGTTTCAACTGAGGTTACTGAAATAGGTTTACGTTCATTTGTTTCGGTTTTACAAGATATTAGTATTGCAAATACACATAAAAGGGAAATAAATCGCATCATGATTTTTTGTTTTTCCAAAAGTACTGTTTTGCGTGTATTTTTTAAATCTAATTATTGAAACTTTAAGAGTAATTACAATAGAAAATGTAATTTAGGGCTTCAATCAAAACGTATGAGTAAAAATTATTTTGAGATTAATCGAGCAACTTGGAATGAGAAGGTAAAAATTCATTCTCAAAGTGATATGTATGATTTAGAAGCGTTCAAAAATGGTAAATCATCTTTGATGTCTTACGAAATTAAAGCTCTTGGTGATGTTAAAGGAAAATCCTTGTTGCATTTGCAATGTCATTTTGGCCAAGACACTTTAAGTTGGAGTAGAGCAGGAGCGCAATGTGTTGGTGTTGATTTAAGTGATGAAGGCATCGCTTTAGCCACCTCTTTGAGTAATGAATTAAAACTTGATGCAGAGTTTGTAAGATGCAATGTTTTAGACACGTCTGAATTTGTAAAAGACATGTTTGATATTGTGTTTACATCATATGGAGTGATTGGTTGGTTGCCAGATTTAAAACCATGGGGAAAACTAATTGCTGAACGACTTAAGACAGGAGGTACGTTTTATATGGCAGAATTTCATCCTATAGTTTGGATGTTTGATTACTTAGAAGGACAACAAATCATGAAATATGGTTATATGCAAGAGGAAGTAATCTACGAAGAATATGAAGGAACTTATGCAAATCAAAATTCAAAAATGACTAGTAAAGAATATGGATGGAATCATGGTTTGAGTGAGGTTGTTAATGCGCTTATTGAAGCTGGATTAACAATTGACTATTTGAATGAATATGATGAAAGTCCGTATGATGTATTACCAGATTTAGTGAAAACCAAATCTGGCATGTTTACTACAAAAGATAAATTGTATCCTCTAATTTTTGAAATTAAAGCGACAAAACTTTAATGGTTTTCTTTTATAATATCAGGCATTTTAGCCTGAAAACGTTGTAATCTCGGAATTGAAATATTTCTGATATAACTATTATTAGGATTTAAACGTTCATAATTTTGATGGTAATCTTCACCAACCCAGAACTTTTGAAACGGATAAACTTCTGCAGCTATTTTGGCGTTTAATTTTTTGGCTAATGCTGCTTTTTTCATTTCAATGATTTCCTTCTGAGCATCGTTTTGATAAAAAATAATTGAGCGATATTGAAACCCACGATCTGGACCTTGACCATTTACTTGTGTAGGGTTTTGAGAAGCAAAGTAAACATCAACCAATGTTTCAAAACTAACCACATTTGGGTCGTAAATAATTTCTACTGCTTCTGCATGGTCTTTAATACGGCTATAACTATTGGATTCATAAGTTGGGTTTTTAGTGTGACCACCAGCATATCCGGAAATAGATTCTTCTACACCTTTTACACTTTCATAAACAGCTTCCACACACCAAAAACAGCCACTAGCAAAATAGGCTCTAGCTTTTCCGTTTTTGATTGGTACTTCAATTGGATTTGCATCAATGACAGCTTGCTGTTCGGGGTTTATTTGAGCGATGTTTTTACAACTAAAAAATAAAGTTATGGCACAGGTAATTAATAATTTGTTCATGATTTTTCTTTTTTTTCATAGTCGTATAAAAATAAGAATCCTTAATTCTGATTTTGTGAAAATTATATTAAAAGATATTCGGAGTGTGAAGGTTTAAAATTTTGCAGAGCAATAACCATAAAAAAAAAGCCTTCATTATTATGAAGGC
Organism: Psychroserpens sp.; assembly: GCF_045105015.1. Classification (GTDB taxonomy): domain Bacteria; phylum Bacteroidota; class Bacteroidia; order Flavobacteriales; family Flavobacteriaceae; genus Psychroserpens. Next base: position 892 of record NZ_JBGCCX010000040.1, on the reverse strand, counting down.
TTTTTTTATAATTGTATGATTACTATAATTTAGCAAACATTTTTTCCATTTTTAGTTTCTCTTCTTGAGCTAATTCTGCATCAACAAGAATTCGTCCACTATGTTCATCAGTGATTACTTTTTTACGAGATGCAATTTCAACTTGAATTTGAGGAGGAATAGTGAAGAAAGAACCACCTGAAGCACCTCTTTCAATTGGTACAACTGCTAATCCATTTTTTACATTATTTCTTATTCTCAAATATGCATTCACTAAACGGTCGTCTAATTTCTTTTGGAAATCTTCAGATTTTTTCAACAAAGCATCTTCTTCTTTCTGAGTTTCAGCTAAAATTTCGTTTAATTCACCTCGCTTGTGCTTTAAGTGTTTTTGACGATCTTTAAGTTTGTCTTTAGTTTCAGAAATCACTTCTTTTTTCTGCTCAATTTGAACTTTAAATTCTTTGATGTGCTTTTCAGCCAATTGAATTTCTAGTTCTTGAAATTCAACTTCTTTAGTTAAAGAGTTATATTCTCTGTTATTTCTAACATTTTTCTGCTGCTCACTATATTTTTTAATTAGTGCTTTAGCTTCTTCAATAAGGTTTTTCTTTCCTTTGATTTGATCATCAATAAGCTCTAAGTTAGTGCTTAGTTTTTCAAGCCTAGTGTTTAAACCTTCAACTTCATCTTCTAAATCTTGAACTTCAAGAGGTAATTCTCCTCTAAGGTTTCTAATTTCATCTACTCGTGAGTCGATTAATTGTAAATCGTACAATGCTCTTAATCGATCTTCTACAGATGCTTCAGCTTTTTTTGCCATAATTATAAATACTTTACCGGATTTGTATTTGTCGTTGATAAAACGACTGCAAAATTAGTAATTTTTTTTGAGAGATAGTCTACTAAAAAG
>NZ_JBGCCX010000039.1:0-30028 GCF_045105015.1 Psychroserpens sp. | reverse complement strand
TTTCCTGCGACTGCAAAATGCATATCTAATTGATTTTTAGTTGGTATGTACGGAGTTTTTCAAGATCGTAAATATACAAGGTTTCATTGGTCAATAAAAACTGATTTATTAACAATTTTGGAAGATTTAAAGGATGTATTTCTTCCTTTTTCTTGTGTTTAAAATATAAGCGGTCTTCTTTTTTTAAGATTAAATGTCCGTTACTTTTTGAAATTTCTGTAAATCCAGTATTTTCAATTTTAGAAATCATGCTTCCAAAATAGTTGTATTGATACAAGTAGTTTTCTGTAAGTAGCCAGCAAAAGTTATAGTCGCTTTCCAAATCTAACACTAACGATTGCACAGGTACTGCCGAAAAACGAGTTGTATTTGTTTTATAATCGTATAGTTCTAGTTGCTGAAAATCAACATTAAAAATCCATAGTGTATTGTCAAATCCTGTTGAAATATGTGTTACATTTTTATAAGGCTGTACAGTATTGAAATCCACTTTAAAAATTTCGGCTAAGCGATTATCAAGAATGATAACCGAATTAAAATCTTGATAAAAGAGATTTACTTTCAGTGGATTGAATGCATTTGCTGTTGTAATTTCACCTAATTGATAATTGCTGTAGTTTATAGACACTCCTTTTTTATCCTCTTTGTAAATGATATTGTCTTTTAAATAGTAGAAAGTTTCGAAATTATCTATAGCCACAATATGATCTACTTTTAATTCTGAAGTATCAATTGGTGTAACATCAATAATTTCTTGACTAATACCAGTCATTGATATAATTAGGAAGATGTATAATAAGTATCGCATTGTGATTTGAAAAGTACAAAAATCAAACCACTTTTAGCAGATTAATTTGTATCCAAAACCTCTAACGTTTAAAATTTGAATAGAATTGTCTTGACTCAGTTTTTTACGAAGTTTAGAAATAAACACATCCATACTTCTTGCGTTAAAGAAGTCGTCATTTCCCCAAAGTTTATTCAAAATAATTGAACGATCAAGTACTTGATTTTTATTTTTTACTAAATGAAATAACAAATGTGCTTCGCGATGTGTAAGTTGAATATGTTTGTCATCCTGAAATTGAAGATGTTGTTTTGGGAAGTCAAATGTGTATTCTCCTATATTTAGGATTTCAGATGTTTTCTGGACTTTTGTTCGATGCAATAAATTGTTAATTCTAACAATTAATTCTTCCATGCTGAATGGTTTTTTTAGGTAATCATTGCCACCAATAGTAAACCCTTCAACAACGTCTTGAGTTTGAGATTTTGCTGTTAGAAAAATAATAGGAATCGTATCATCGATTGCTCTGATTTCTTTGGCTAAAGTGAACCCATCTTTTTTTGGCATCATTACATCTAGTACTAAAAGTTCAGGGCTTTTAGTTTGGTAGGTTTCAAGTGCTTTCTCACCATCATTACATAGTAAGACCTCAAAATCTCAAGTTTCTAAACTTTCTTTAATAATTTGACCTAAAGCTGGTTCGTCTTCAGCTAGTAAAATGGTTGTTTTAAGCATAAGGCATCACAATTTTAAAAGTTGTTTGATTCTTATCTAACTGAATCTCAATCGTTCCGTTATGTTTTTCGATAATTTTTTTAGTGTAGTATAATCCAATTCCGAAGCCTTTAATGTCATGTGTGTTGCCTTTAGGAATTCGATAAAATTTTTCAAAAATCCGATCTTTATTTGCCTTTGAAATTGATGTGCCATTGTCAGAAATTAAGAGTTCAATTTGTGAGGATTGCCCTTTTAAAATGATATCAATCTCATCTCCTCCATATTTTATAGCATTGTCAATAATGTTGTTCACTGCATTTTCAAAATGGAAAACATCAACGTTTGCGTATACGTCCTCATCAATATCTGAATGTATAGTTTTATGACTTTGAATTTTATGTTTTTCAATGACAGAAGTCACCACTTCTGATATATGATATCGACTTGTGTTTAATTCTAAATTTTCACTATCTAGTGTAGCTGTCTCCAGAAGTTTTTCAACCATAGTGTTGAGCTTTGATAATTGTGTTCTAGACATATCTAAATATGACTTGGTTTTTTCTTTATCATCAATAGCGTTAAAATTTTGAATACTTTCTAAAGCCACACCTATTGTGGCAATAGGGGTTTTAAATTCATGAGTGATGTTGCTAATTAAATCGTTTTTAACTTCAGAAAGTTGTTTTTGATGTTTAATGACTTTAAGTAAATAAAACAAACAACTAATAACCGCTAGGACCAAAAGTGTCGAAATAAATATGCCTCCTAAGATTCGTTTTAAAATAAGTGTAGTAGTATTTGAAAAATCTAATTTTAGAATACTTCCTTTCGGTAAAAACGTAGATTTGGATGTTGTACTTAGAGTAAGATTTTTTGCTGATTTTTCACTTAAATTAAGTGTTGAATCAACTATAGAGTCAAGCCTGCTAAAGAACTCAATATTTTTATCAGAGTCGTAAAATTTTAACTGACTTTCTAGAACTATGTTTTTTCGTTCTAATTCAAGTTTTAATAAACTATCAACTTCTTTTAAATCAAGACTATCATTGCTAATTGAGACTACAATTTTTGAGGTCAGAATTTCAAATTCAGAAGCATCTATATCACCACTAATTAGTTTGATACTATCTAGATTTTTTTTAAACTGCTCAGGCGATAGTGTGGGATGTAGTTTTTCAAAAGCTTTAGACATAGAATCCGTCTTAAATCCTTTAACAACTGTAACGCCTTCCATATGACTAACATCCAAAGAGTCTAAATTGGTGAACTCTTTTTCCGACTCGTCAATGTTTTTTAAAAAATCATTTAACTCACTTCCTTCTTTAAAAATATCTTTTTGTTGTTCTCCTTCAAGAAATATTCCGAATGTAGTTCGTTCAGCCAAAGCTGTATAATAATCATCTACAGCTTTGTCTAAACTTATTTGAACTTCATTAATGAGTTGCTGTTTATTAGCCTGATAATTTTTATAGTTCCAATAGACTTGTATTGCAATTGTTGAGAGAATTACAACAATGATTACGTATAATATATATCTGAATTTAGAATCGTTCATAGGTCAAATGTAAATGTTAAAAAGCGCATAAACTAATCGGTTAACACTCGTTAACACTGGTTAACTAATTTGGTTCAAATGAAGCTTTATATTTGAAACATATTAATCATAAAACCACAATAAAATGAAATTAGGAGTTACTATTTTTACTGTATTATTTACTTTGTTTAGTTTTAGTCAAACTGAAGGTGTTGATTCAAAAATAACAGAAAGTAATTTAGAAATTAATGATCTGAGCGTTTCTGTTACGGTAGATTCTGCAGAAGAAGTGGAGTCTACATTTAAAATTAAGGACATTAAAAATCTACTTAAAGAATCGGTAGATGTTGAAAATGTTTCATTCGAAATTATATGTAATGGAGATGTCATGTCTAATGGAGAAAAAAGTACATTAACTTATAAAGTAAATGGAGACTCAAATGACATAGATGGTTTTTTACAGAGTGTGAAGAAAATGAGAAAAGCCGCAATTAAATATTATAAAAACAAACAATAACAATGAATACAATAATTAAAATTATCACAATTAGTAGTGTGTTATTATTCGCATCTCTTGCAAATGCTCAAGAATTTCAGGGAGAGGCAACTTACAAATCAAAAACTAAAATTGACATTAAGTTAGATAGTACACAAATGGGTTCGGGTATTGCCGATCAAATGATGGAAATGCTTAAAAAACAGTTTGAAAAGACCTACATATTAAATTTTAATAAATCAGAGTCTATTTATAAAGAGGAAGACGCTTTAGCTGCTCCTAATCCACAAGGGATGGATATGGTTATGGTGATGTCAGGCGGTTCTGATGTGCTCTATAAGAATATCAAAGAAAAGCGTTACACCAATCAAAATGAGTCATTTAGTAAAGTTTTTTTAATTAAAGATGAATTAAAAGAGATTGAATGGTCCTTAGGTTCTGAAACAAAAAATATTGGTGATTATACTTGTTTTAAAGCAACAACAACACGTGAGGTTGAGGATATTGAAAGTGGCATTAGTTTTAATGGCGACAAAGATTTAAGTACTGATGAAGCGCCTAAAATGAAAGAAATTACAATCACTGCTTGGTATACACCTCAAATCCCAGTAAGTGTTGGTCCAGGGAACTATCATGGTTTACCAGGATTGATTCTTGAGGTTAATGATGGTAGTGAAACAGTTATTTGTAGCAAGATTGTCATCAATCCCAAAAACGCAGTTAATATTGTTGAGCCAGATAATGGTAAAGAAGTTAGTCAAGAGGCTTATGACAAAATAATGGAAAAGAAGATGAAGGAAATGGAAGAGCGTTTTAGACCTAGTAATGGAAGAGATGGAGGAGAGAGCATAGAGATTAGAATAGGTGGTTAAATAGTTCAGAAGTTTAAGATAAGTTTAACCTTTTAGGACTTAACTATTTGTGCGTTTTTCAGTCTAAGTAAAATATAATGAGTTAATTTTACTCAATTAAGACTAAGACTACAACAATGAAAAATGTAACCATTAAACTTTTTATGGTATTAATGCTTTTAGCAAGCGTAAATACCACAGCACAAGAATTTCAAGGACAAGCGATTTACCAAACCAAAACTACTGTAGATATGAGTAGTTGGGGAAGAGGAGGTCAAATGAGTGACCAACAAAAAAAACAAATTGCTGAACGTATGAAGAGCATGTTAGAAAAGACTTACGTTCTAAATTTTAACCGAAGCGAATCGACTTATAAAGAAGAAGAAAAACTTGATGCTCCAGGTTCTGGTAGTAGTCCTTGGCGAGGAATGATGAGTAGTTTTACAGGAGGTCCTCAATATAAGAATGTAAAGGAAAGCGTAATTCTTCAAGAACAAGAGTTTTTCGGAAAACAGTTTTTAGTTAGAGATTCTCTCCCAAAATTAGAATGGAAGCTTGAAAATGAAACCAAACAAATAGGACAATACACCTGTTTTAAAGCAACTACAACTAAGAAGGTTGATGAAATGGATTTTATGAGCATGCGAAGAAGAGGCAGAAACAATGATAAAAAAGATGATGAAAAGAAAGAAGGCGAAGAGAAGGTAGATTCATCAAAATCGAATTCTGATGATCCTTTTAATGAATTAGAAGTTCCAGAATTTGTAGTTGTTACAGCTTGGTACACTCCTCAAATTCCAGTGAGTGCTGGACCTGCAGAATACCATGGACTTCCAGGTTTAATACTCGAAGTTCAAGCAGATAGAACGGTTATGCTTTGTACTAAAATAGTGATGAATCCTCAAGATAAAGAGGAAATTAAAAAGCCAGATACAGGTGAAGTCGTGACTAGAACAGAATACAATACCATTATGAAGGAGAAAATAGAAGAGATGAGACAAATGTATGGAGGACGAGGACGAGGTCGTCGAAATTAAATATAAAAAATAATGTTTCAGTTTTTCTAAATGAAAAACATCAAAGAAACAAAACCCAATCAAATGAGAAATATAATCATACTAACGTTACTATTCGTGACGAGCTTTGCTAGTGCTCAAATTACAGTTCAAGGTGTTGTTAAGGATAGCATCGGAACACCGCTTGAATTAGCTAATATTATTGCAATTAATAAAGAAACCAAAGCCATGGCTTCTTATGCGATATCTAATGATAAAGGAAAATTTAAATTAGATTTAGACAAGAATAAAACCTATACAATTCAAGTAAGTTATATAGGAATGAAGTCAATCTCTGAAGAACTTGCTACCAAAGAAGATAACATTACAAAAAATTACACGCTTCAGTATGATAATGCACTAGATGCAGTAGAATTAACCTATGAAATGCCTGTAACCATAAAAGGTGATACCTTAGTTTACAATGCAGATTCCTTTAAAGATGGATCCGAACGGAAATTAGAAGATGTTTTGAAAAAACTTCCTGGTGTAGAAATTAATGATGACGGACAAATAGAAGTTGAGGGTAAAGTCGTCAATAAACTAATGGTTAATGGAAAGGATTTTTTCGATGGCGATTCTAAATTAGCTACAAAGAATATTCCTTCCAATGCAGTTGATAAAGTGCAAGTGTTGCGAAATTATTCCGAAGTCGGACAATTACGAGGTGTACAAAACAATCAAGATAATGTCGCGATAAACATTAAACTCAAAGAAGGTAAAGAGAATTTTTGGTTTGGTGATGTCACTGCTGCAGGTGGTGTTGCTACAGATGATGAGCTATACCTACTTCAACCTAAATTATTTTATTACAGTCCGAAGTATAGTATAAATGTTATTGGAGATTTAAATAATATTGGAGAAGTTGCATTAACAAATCGAGATTTAAGAAATTTTGGCGGTGGATTTAGATTGCCTAGTCAAGGAAGTGGCACCAACATTAATTTAGGAGATAATGGCTTAGGAGGATTAACCAACCTAGGTAATGCTCAGGAAATTGAAACAAAATTAGGTGCAGCGAACTTCAGTTATTCTCCCAATAAAGCTTTAGATCTTAGTGGTTTTTTTATATATAATAGCTCACGGCTTAGAACACGTGAAGAAAATTTCATTAGATACATAGATCCTAATTTAGGGATTCCTAATGAGGAAACTGTTCAAACAGGAAAAGAAGCTTCTAATCAAGGGATTGCTAAATTAAGTGCATCATACAAACCAAATTTTAATAATCAACTTGATTACGATTTATTAGGACGTATTTCAAGTGATTCAGAAAGAGAAAGAGAATTCTCTTCAGTTATAGGAAACACAAGTCAGGTAAGCGAAGTAAAACCTTTCAGTATCAATCAAAACCTAAACTATTATTATACTTTAAATGAAAAAAATATTTTCGCACTCGAAGCACAACATTTAATCAAAGACGAAGACCCTTTTTATAACGCCTTACTAATTAATGATCCAACAAATAATGACCCTCCTCAAATTCCAGATGCCTTTGATAATACCGCTTCAGCTCTAGGACTTAATCGAGATCAATTTGGATACAATGTAAATCAAGATAGACGCATAAAATCTAATCAATTAGATGCTAAAGTAGATTACTATTATATTTTGAATAACAAGAGTAATATAAACTTAACCTTAGGAACGATTTTGAGTAATCAAAAATTCAATTCTAATATCTTTCAGTTTTTAGACGATGGTTCATTTTTTGATCCAGTAGCAACATTAACTGACGATGATGGAAACCTACTAAGAAATGAGAATGATACTGAATACAATTTTAGTGATGTCTATTTAGGATTTCGTTACAGAGTAAAGACTGGTAAGTTTACAATTACACCTGGTTTTTCATTACATTCTTATGGCAATAAAAACATACAGTTTGGAGAAGAATTTAAAGATAATTTCTTTAGAGTTTTACCAGAATTTGAAACTCTTATCCAATTTAAAAAGAGTGAAACATTAACCTTTCGTTATACCATGACAAACTCTTTTACAGACGTAACTAGTTTAGCTGAAGGTTTAGTACTAAATAGTTTTGGTAATATTAATTATGGTAATGCCGAACTACAAAATTCTTTATCCCATAATTTGAGTTTGAGATATTTTAGTTTTAATTTATTTAACTACACCAATGTATTCGCTATAGCTAACTATAGTAAAAATATTGATCAAATTAGAAATACTACAGATTTTGATAATGTGATTACTACAAGTTCATTTTTTAATTCAAATTTTGCAGATGAGTCAGCTTCCATTTTTGGTAGAGTAGAACGTACATTTAAAAAAATTAGAGCGCGATTGGGAGTTAATTTCACATATGATAAACAAAACCAATTTGTAGAAGATATCCGTACAGTCAACGAAAGATTCACTCAGCGCTATATACCTGAGCTTCGTACAAATTTTAGAGAAGCACCAAATGTGCGTTTGCGATATACTTATTCGATCACTAATAACGATCAAGGCTCAACAACAACAAAGTTTGTTACCAATTCACCTTCTATAGAAGTCGATGCTTATATACTTAAAAAATTCACGTTCAGAACAGACTTTACTTACACCAATCAAGATGATGGTGTCAGACCTTCTGAATCCTTTCAAACTTGGGATGCTAGCTTAGCTTATCGAAAGGATAGAGATGCCAATTGGGAATTTGAGGTAAAAGCCACTAACTTATTAGATATCGATTCTCGTGTTAATAACAGCGCAGGTAATATTTCGGTATTTAATTCAGAGACCTTTATTCAACCTCGATTCGTAACCTTTAGAGTAATTTATTCATTATAAGATTTTGGGCGTTACCCTATTTCGCTTAATGCAAAAAAGGGTCAGGCTTTCGCTAGTCGCTTCCTGACCACAAACGTCAGGAGAGCTTCAACAATACCTCAATCCTTAACGCAAAAAAACCTTCTCATATCGAGAAGGTTTTTTTATGCATAGATATAGTTTGTCCTGATTAACTGTTAATTTTATGATAAACACCAATAAATTGTTTAACTTTTATGTAAATTTGTTAAACAATAATTATTTGTTTTAACTATTATGAAACCACTAACCACAAAATTAAGCTTATTTGTCATCACCTTACTTTTATCATTAAATGGTGTTGCTCAAGAATTTCAAGGGCAAGCGACATACATCTCAAAGTCGACTTTAGAGTTAGGCAATTGGGGAAAACGCTTAAGTGAAGCACAAAAAAAAGAAGTTAAAGCACGTCTTAAAAATAGGTTAGAAAAAACATACACCCTAAATTTTAATAAAGAAGAATCTTTTTTTGAAGAAGGAGATAAACTAGATGCGATGTCAGGTGCTACAGATTCTTGGGGCAAAAATTTCGCTGCAGGTGATCAGTACAAAAATGTAAAAACTAACACTCAGATTCAAGATCAAGAATTTTACGGAAAACGTTTTTTAGTAAAAGATGAATTACAACCTATCCAATGGATTATGGGATCTGAAACGAAGCAAATTGGTAATTACACGTGCTTTAAAGCAACAGCATCAATACCAAGTGATGAACTAACATGGTATTCATTTTCTTGGGATAAATTAAGAAGAGGCAATCCAACTGAAACTGCAGATGGAGAAACTGTAGAACCAGAAATACCAATGACCGAAGTTGAAGCTTGGTATGCACCTCAAATTCCTGTTGGTCATGGACCATCTGAATTTTGGGGACTACCTGGATTAATTCTTGAAGTGAGTGCTGGAGACACCACAATGTTATGTTCGAAATTAGTTTTGAATCCAGAAGAAAAGCTAAAAATAGAAGCGCCAGATAAAGGAAAAGAAATTACAAAAAAAGAGTACCAAGCAACACTTGTTGCTAAAATGGCTGAGTTTCGTAATAATCGTATGGGACGAAGTCGTAGATAAACATTGCTATTGAAAAAGAAAAAGAAAAAAGCCTTCTCAATTGAGAAGGCTTTTTTTGTAAGCTATTTTTTATTTAATAATCTCTCTTAGCATGAATAGTTCCAGAGATTGGTAATTCATCTGGACTGTTCATATCAGTGATGACACCAGAAAAATTAATGTCTATATATTCATCTACCTCTCCAACTGCTGTAACATTTGTAGTCCCAACAAATTGAGATTCTAGTGTAGTACCATCATTATTAGTATCAAAAAAGTTAATAGACCCATTTGTATATGTCCCTAAACCATTAAAATCGGGTATGTTTATATTAAATGAAAAATTTTGATTTATAGAATAATGCGAAACTCCTATGTATTCTCCATCTATTCCGCCTTGAATATCAAAGTTATAAGTAATCGTTGGGCTGCCTTCAACTTGATAGCTTATAAATTCTTCTATAGAATTACATGATTGAATCGACCCTAAATTAGTTAAAGGAGTTGTAAACGTATAATATAAAGAGTCTGTTTCTTGAACATTAACATAATCGTATGCTTTAATTCTAAATGTATTTTCTGCATCACAACGTATTAAATTAATTTCAAAATCACCATCGGTAACCAATTCAGAAAAAGATTGTTGTCCGTATCTTAAATCAACATAACCATTCGTTACAGGATCGCCATTACAATCATTAAAAACACCAGTAACAGTTTCTGAAATAAGATCTGGAGTATCATCAATGGTAATAGGAATACTAGAATCTGAAGAGAATGGACCTATGGTGCCTGAGTATATTGGACTTTCTCCACACAGATCATAACTATAAATATCAATTCCTAAACTTTCATTACTAGGTACCAATCCGCAAACTTGTCCATTTTCATTGGTGTATCCATATCTTGTTCCATAGGTAGCACTCGTAATTGCAATATTTAAATTGCTTAAGTTTTCATTACCAGAGTTCATTACATTAATGCATAAGTTAATGGCTTCTGCAGGAATATCACAATTCCAAAATGAGAAATGAGATACAGTCCCTACATAAGAAGTACCAACTAACAAAGCTTCACCTTCCTCAATCCAATAGCCGTTTGCTTCATCAAAATACCATAAAGGAATAGTTGCGGGCGCATTTCCCACTAAACTAATATCTAATGGTACTGTAATTTCTGCAGTAGAACCTTCCGCTAAATTTAAGTCTTCTCCGTTCTCTCCTCGTAATTCTACAGCTAACATCCCAAAAGTTTGAAGCATACGTTCTTGTCCTTGTGAGTTTTCAGCATATAACATGCCAGGCATTTGGTCTGGCATATTTTCATCAGCTGGATCTAGGTGATGCATAATGACATTCACATTTCCAGAATAAGTTGATCCATCAGGTTTTATATAATCTCCATTTAAAGCAACTTTAGAACCATTTGCAAGTGCAATCGTTTCTTGTGTTCCGCTAGATGTAGTACCTGCAATCGTTTCAGGTAACATCATAATACGAACTTTGTTTGTGCCATCACTTGGGACTACAGCTCGAGACGCATGAATGTATCCCGCTTTTTCGGCTTTCACATATCCAAAACGTTGGTTTACAGGAGCATTTTCAATTATAAAAATACCATTGCTATCTGTCATTGCAGTTTCATTACCAATGGTAATCATTACATTGTCAATAGGATTTTGGTTCATATCAACGACGGTTCCGAAAAATGTTCTGTTGATTGCACTACCAAAATTTTCAGCAAACTCAGTTGCATTTGGGTCGAAGTCCTGTGAACTTGATAAGTTATCATCATTATCACAAGAGAATGTTACTAATGCAGATAAAAATAGAAGTGCGAAAGCTTTAGATAAAATTTGAATTGATTTCATATAATTTTGTTTGTTGAGTTAGGTGTAATATAGATAATCAATATAACTCTGATTATTTTTATATCTAATAGATGTATAATTCTTAAAAAGGTTGCGTGTATTTTTAAAATTATAAAGATTTAACGGCATAAAAGCTATAGTATTGCACAAAAAAAAAGCCTCTGGATTTTATAACTCAAAGGCTTTTTTTAATTGATTTATAGTTTAATTACAAATCAAATGCTTGTTTTACTTGGTCCACATAATCAAGTTTTTCCCATGTAAATAATTCTACATCCATAGTTTTTGGATCTCCGTTTGGTTGTTCGAATGTCTTATTAACCATTTCAGCATCTCTTCCCATATGTCCGTAAGCAGCAGTTTCACTATACATAGGCTGACGTAATTTTAAACGAGATTCAATAGCTGCTGGTCGCATGTCAAAAATTTTAGTAATTTTTTCAGCAATCTCACCATCAGTAATGTTAAATGGGCAAGTTCCATAAGTATCAACAAAAATTGATGTCGGTTCAACTACACCAATAGCATAACTTACTTGTACTAAAATTTCATCACAAACTCCTGCAGCTACCATGTTTTTGGCAATATGTCTAGTCGCATATGCAGCGCTTCTATCAACCTTACTCGGATCTTTTCCCGAAAAAGCTCCTCCACCATGAGCTCCTTTTCCACCATAAGTGTCTACAATAATTTTACGACCTGTTAATCCTGTGTCACCATGAGGTCCACCAATCACAAATTTTCCAGTTGGATTAATGTGGTAGGTGATATCATCATTAAATAATACTTGAATGTGTTCTGGTAATTTGGCAACAACACGTGGAATTAAAATCTCAATGATATCTTTTCTGATTTTTGCTAACATGTCTTCATCTTTGTCGAAATCGTCATGTTGTGTAGATACTACAATAGCATCAATGCGTTGTGGTTGATTATCGTCACTGTATTCAATGGTAACCTGACTTTTTGAATCTGGTCTTAAATACGTAATATCTTTATTCTCTCTTCTTAAGTCTGCAAGTTCTTTTAATATTCTGTGAGATAAATCTAAAGCTAAAGGCATGTAATTTTCAGTTTCACGAGTGGCATAGCCAAACATCATACCTTGGTCTCCTGCGCCTTGTTCTTCTTTAGAAGCTCTATCTACACCACGATTTATGTCTTCAGATTGTTCGTGAATGGCAGAAAATACACCACAAGAGTTTCCATCAAACATGTACTCGCTTTTTGTGTATCCTATTTTATTAATCGTGTCTCGAGCTATTTTTTGTACGTCTAAATAGGTATTCGATTTTACTTCTCCTGCAAGTACAACTTGACCTGTAGTCACTAAAGTTTCGCATGCTACCTTTGATTCACTATCAAAAGCTAAAAAATTATCTATTAAAGCATCACTAATTTGATCTGCTACTTTATCTGGATGGCCTTCAGAAACACTTTCCGAAGTAAATAAATATGGCATATAATTCCGTTTAATTGGTTCTAAGGAAATAATTGAGATTGCTTAGTCGCTAGAGAAGTTACAAACTAACTGCTTTAGCATTTTTTAATACACCGAAATATTACAGTGTAAGAGGTTGCAATCAGGACAAATTTTTCCTCTCTCTATCTCACACAAAAATACATATAAAATTCAAACTAGAAAACATAAGAATTAAAAGGAATAGAAAAGCTTTAAAACTCATGTTTTATAATAAGTTTAGGTGCAATAGATACATGGGGAATTCAATTTTAAAAATCATTAATTATACCTTACTTTTGCAGAATGAAAACGATATAGTTTAAAGTTATGAAAACATCAAAATTAGCGGAAGGTTTAAAAGGGTCTGAAATCATTAAAATTGCAGGAGAAGTCAATGCACTCAAAGCACAAGGAGAAACGATTTACAACCAAACCATTGGTGATTTTGATGCGAGTATTTTTCCAATTCCTCAAGAATTAAAAGATGAAATTGTTGCAGCTTATAACAATAATCAAACAAATTACCCTGCTGCTAATGGAATGGAAGTGTTACGTGAAAGTGTATCGAATTATTTGTCTAAAAATTTAGGTTTAGATTACTCCAAAAATGAAGTTTTAATTTCAGGAGGTGCTCGGCCTTTGATATATGCTACGTATCAAACTATTTTAGATATAGAAGACACAGTTTTGTATCCAGTGCCTTCTTGGAATAATGATGCTTACACTTATTTGGCGAGAAACAATGCAGTTATTGTTGAAACCAAACCTGAGCATAAATTCATGCCAACAGTCGATGATATAAAACCTCATATTCAAAACGTAAATTTAATAGCGTTGTGTTCTCCTTTAAATCCTACTGGTACAACCTTCGATAAGCAAACCTTAACCGAAATTTCTCTTTTAGTAGTTGAAGAAAATAAGCGTAGAGCGATAAAAAACATTAAACCGTTATATATGCTTTATGATCAAATCTATTGGCAACTAACTTATGGTTCAACAACACATTTTAATCCTGTAGATCTTGTTCCTGAAATGAGAGATTATACCATTTTTATTGATGGTATTTCAAAAGCTTTTGCAGCAACTGGAGTTCGCGTTGGTTGGGCATTTGGTCCAAGTCATGTTATCAATAAAATGAAAGCCATGTTAAGTCATATAGGTGCTTGGTCTCCAAAAGCTGAACAAATGGCAACGGCTTCATATTTAAATCAAACAGAAGCTGTTTCAACGTATTTAGAACATATTAAAAGTGAATTAGATATCAGATTAAATCGTTTCTATGATGGATTTCAGGCGCTTAAATCTGAAGGATTTCCAGTAAATGCCATTGAGCCAGAAGCAGCACTATATCTAACAGTTCAGTTTGATCTTATGGGTAAGACAACTTCAGAAGGTGAAACATTGTCAACCATACAAGAAGTAACAAGTTACCTACTCAAAGAGGCTAAGTTGGCAATAGTTCCTTTTTATGCATTTGGAACATCTCAAACATCAAATTGGTTTCGATTGTCTGTTGGGACTTCTAAAAAAGAAGATATAGATACAGTTTTTGGCTTATTAAGAAATGCCTTAGCTAATTTATCATAGTAGAGTTTTCAATTATTCTGTTACTTTTGCTTCAGAATAAAATACATGAAACTTTACCTAACCATTTGTATTGCTCTTTGCTCAGGATTCTTGTTTTCTCAAGATGAAAATGATAATAAATTCACCATTGATGCAAATTTCTATTATGGAACTATCTTGGAGCATAATGCAGATATTTCGCATTTAATTGCTGGTCATCCAACAGGTTTTATTTTAAGTTACAACAAGAAAACATTCGGTTTTAAAGATTGGGAAAGTAGATTTAATTATCCAGATTGGGGTTTTTCATTCATTTATCAAGATATGAAAAACAATACACTAGGAGAAAATTATGGTCTATATGCACATTACAATTTTTACTTTTTAAAACGGCATCTTAATTTAAGAGTCGGGCAAGGTTTGGCCTATAATACAAACCCTTATGATAAAGTAACAAACTTTAAAAATAATGCTTACGGATCACATTTGTTGAGTACAACTTATCTAATGTTTAACTATAAAAAGGAGAATGTATTCAAGGGTTTTGGCTTGCAAGCAGGCATCTCAGTAATACATTATTCTAATGCTAATTTCAAGGCACCAAATACATCTACCAATACATTTGTTTTTAATGTCGGAACCAATTATGTGTTCGATTATGAAAATGAACCGGAATATATTGCTTCAACAGAAGATAAAACATACAAGGAAAAAATCAAATATAATCTTGCTTTCAGAACAGGAGTCAATGAAAGCGATATTATTGGTGTTGGACAGTTTCCATTTTATATTGTTTCTGCGTATGCAGATAAACGTTTAAATCGTAAAAGCGCTATACAATTTGGGACAGATGTCTTCTTTTCTAAGTTTTTAGAGGAACTTATTTATTTTTATTCAGTTGCATTCCCAGAACTAGATGTTGATGGTGATGAAGATTGGAAGCGTGTCGGTATTTTTGTTGGTCATGAATTATTTATTAATAAAATGTCGATCATTACACAATTGGGTTATTATGTGTATTACCCTTATGATTTTGAAGGTCAAGTGTATAATAGAGTTGGTTTGAAGCGTTATTTTGGAGATAAATTTTTTGGAGCTATAACTTTAAAATCTCATGGAGCAAAAGCCGAAGCTGTTGAATTTGGAATAGGAGTTCGATTATGAAAAAAATACTATACATATGTTTAGCGATTGCGTTGTTCTCATGTAATAATGAAGATGCACCAGACTGTTTTCAAAATTCGGGAGACATAATTCAAGAAGAGTTCATAGTCGATAACTTTACAAAAATCACAGTATTTTCAAGAGTAGAACTTATTGTGAAGCAAGATGCAGTTCAACGTATTATTGTTGAAACTGGTGAAAATTTACTGAATGACATTGAAGTAAGAGTTGAAAATAATAGGTTGTCAATTATTAATAATAATGCTTGCAATTTAACTAGAGATTACGGTTTGACTAAGGTGTTTGTGAGTGCGCCTAATCTGACTGAAATTAGAAATGGGTCTGGTTTAACAGTCAGCAGTGATGGTGTTTTAGCATTTGATAGTTTAAAATTAATTTCAGAAGATTTTAATACTGATGGAGAGGTGAATAGTGATGGTGATTTTAATGTTGTGGTTGATTGTTTGGAGTTAGATTGTATAGTTAATAACCTATCGTCTATGTTTATAAGTGGACAAGTAGAAGACTTATTTGTGGGTTATTACTCTGGTGATGCACGTTTTGAAGGCAGGCATTTAATTGCTCAAAATATTGATATTTTCCAACGTAGTAGCAATGATTTGATTGTCAATCCGCAACAAAATCTTACGGGTGAGATTAGAAGCACTGGAGATGTGATTTCAGTTACTACACCACCAACTGTTAATGTAGAACAATACTATACTGGAGTTTTGATTTTTGAATAAATTTTAATCAGAAGTTAAATCTCTAAATAAGCTTTCAAGACTTGCATTTTTTTGATTTAGTTGAAGAATTTTCAATTCATTGTCATGAGCAAAATCAAATACATGAGAACGCATATCTTCGGTAGTTGCAAATGTAATTTCATAAATAAAATCATGAGTGTTTTTTACAGTTTTCACCTTAGGTAGTTTTAATAAAAATACATCTTCCACACGGTAATCAAATTCTACAATAACGGTCTGCTCATTTTCATCACTTAGATCTTTAAGTTTCTTATCGGCTACAATTTCTCCTTTATTTATGATAATTACTCGATCACAAATAGCTTCAACTTCTTGCATGATATGCGTTGATAAAAACACCGTTTTGTCTTTTCCAACCGTTTTAATTAAATGTCTAATATCAACTAACTGATTTGGATCTAGACCTGTTGTAGGTTCATCAAGTATCAAAACATTAGGTTCATGTAATAGAGCATTTGCTAATCCAACACGTTGGCGATAACCCTTTGAAAGTTGTCCGATTTTTTTATGCGCTTCAGGCGTTAAACCAGTTAGTTCGATAACATCATTAACACGTGTTTTGGGAGTGTTGTAAACATTTGCGTTAAAAGATAGATATTCTCTAACATACATTTCTAGATATAAAGGATTGTGCTCTGGAAGGTAACCAACACTATTTTGAACCAACTGTTTATTGTCTAAAACATCAAAATCATTAACTTTTGCTTTGCCTTCAGAGGCATTGATATAAGTTGTCAATATTTTCATAAGTGTTGATTTCCCAGCGCCATTCGGACCTAAAAAACCTACAATTTCACCTTTGTTTACAGAGAAAGAAACGTTATTTAACGCTTTTTGTTCACCATAAACTTTAGAAATGTTTTCGACTTCAATAGACATGTATCAATTAGTTTATTCAAAAATAGTAATTATAACGAATGACGACCTTCAAATTAAGAATTCTTTAAAACTGAAAGGTAAACCTTAAAAATAATGAATAACAATTTTGATTTCTTGAAATAATAATTACATTAGCAACTTAATAACGACATGAATATATTAAATCGTACATATCATAACTGGTTTTATTTCTTTTTTAGCTAAAAGAGAGAGGCGTTATATGTATAATTTATAGACATAAATTTAATATGAGTCTCGATGAAAATCGAGACTTTTTTTATGATAAAATCAGTAGCAATACAAGGAGTTAAGGGGTCATTTCATCATATTGTATCACAGCAATTTTTTGATGAATCAATGTCTATTTCTGAGTGCCTTACATTTGATGAGGTTGTTGATAGTATTTTGAAATCTAATAACGATGCCGCAATAATGGCAATCGAAAATTCTATTGCAGGTTCTATTATACCTAATTATGCTTTAATCGATAATTATGATTTGCATATTATAGGCGAACACTATTTAGATATACAGCATCATTTAATGGCATTACCAAATCAAACTATTAATGATATTAAGGAAGTGTATTCACATCCGATGGCATTGCTTCAATGCAAAGCTTTTTTTAAACAATATCCTCATATAAAATTAATAGAAGATAAAGACACGGCAGAAGTTGCACAACGCATTCAATCTAAACAGTTAAAACAGGTCGCAGCTGTTGCATCTCAGTTAGCAGCAGAATTATTTCAATTGGAGATTTTGTCAAAAAGTATCCAAACCATAAAACATAATGAGACGCGTTTTTTTATTGTAAAGACTAAAAACTCTGAAATTCCAGAGATCCAGATCAATAAAGCATCAGTAAAGTTTGAATTAGACCATAAAAGAGGAAGTTTAGCGACTATTTTGAATGTTTTAAGTGATTGTAAGTTAAATTTAACAAAGATACAATCGCTTCCAAAAATTGAAACTCCTTGGAAATATGCTTTTTTTGTAGATGTTACTTTCGAGACTTATAACGATTATAAAAAAGCAAAGTCCGTAATGAAAATCATGGCTCAAGATTTTAAAGTATTGGGAGAATATAAAAATGCAAGATTATGATACCAATTGCTAACCGACTACATAACGTTGAAGAGTATTATTTCTCAAAAAAATTGAGAGAAGTAAATCTACTTAAATCACAAGGAAAACCAATTATTAATTTAGGAATTGGTAGCCCAGATTTAAATCCGCCAGAACGAGTCTTAAACGCATTGGTTGAAACATTTAATGAAGATGGAGCTCACAAGTATCAAAGCTATCAAGGGATTCCACAATTAAGAGAAGCCATTACAGATTTTTACAAAAGACATTTTAATGTGCCTTTAAGTCCATTAACAGAGGTATTGCCACTTATGGGAAGTAAAGAAGGAATTTTACATATTTCGCTCGCTTTTTTAAATGAAGGTGATGAGGTGCTTATTCCTAATCCTGGTTATCCAACCTATGAATCGGTGACAAATTTAGTTGGTGCAACTCCTGTACATTATGATTTGACAGAAGATAATCATTGGTTTCCAGATTTGATTGCCTTAGAAAAAAGAGGTGTAGATAAGGTGAAAATAATGTGGGTGAATTATCCACATATGCCAACTGGTGCTCATGCAACTAATAAGTTATTTGAAGATTTAATCATGTTTGCAAAGCGAAACCATATTTTAATTGTAAATGATAATCCATACAGTTTTGTGCTTAATCGTTATCCAAGAAGTATTCTAAAATACAGAGATGCTAAAGAGGTGTGTTTAGAACTTAACTCTTTAAGTAAGACGTTTAATATGGCTGGCTGGCGAGTGGGTATGTTACTAGGAAATTCAGAATATGTGAAAGCTGTATTACGTGTTAAAAGTAATATGGACTCAGGTATGTTTCTTGGCATTCAAAAAGGAGCTATTGAAGCATTAAACTGTTCAGATATGTGGTTTGTTAGCTTGAACAGCGTATATGAGCAACGTCGACAAATTGTTTGGAAAATTGCCGATGCATTAAAATGCACTTACGATAAAAATGCCACTGGATTATTTGTTTGGTGCAAATTACCAGAATATATAGATGCTGAAGAATATATTGATGTGATATTAAAAGAAAGACACGTGTTTATAACACCAGGCACAATTTTTGGTTCTAACGGAAAAGGATATCTCAGGATTTCACTGTGTGCATCTCAAGATAAATTAGAAGAAGCTTTAGAAAGATTAACTTAAAGTATGAATAACATATACATCATAGGAGTTGGATTAATTGGAGGAAGTGTTGCATTAGACATTAAGTCTATTAACACGCATGCTAAAATTTTTGGAATTGATTCTAACGACTCACATTTAGACCAAGCCTTGCAACTGGATATTATTGATTATAAATCTACTTACAAAGATCTTAGAAATGCCGATTTAGTTATTTTGTCGATACCAGTAGACAAAGCGGTTTCTGAATTGCCTAAAGTTTTAGATGCTATTTCAGAGGCGACTTTAGTTATTGATGTTGGTTCAACAAAACAACCTATATGTAAAGCTGTTGAAGAACATGAAAAACGACGAAACTTTTTAGCAACACATCCTATTGCTGGTACTGAATTCTCTGGTCCTAAAGCCGCAATTCGTAATTTGTTTCAGAAGAAAACAAATATCATATGTGAAGTAGAAAAGACAACTTTTAAACTTCAAGAGAAAGCTTTGCAATTATTTTCAGACTTAGGTATGCGTATTCGATATATGAATCCTGAAGCACATGATAAACACATTGCTTATGTATCACATTTGTCACACATCAGTTCATTTATGCTAGGAAAAACGGTTATCGAAAAAGAGAAAAATGAACGTGATATTTTTGATATGGCTGGAAGTGGTTTTGAAAGCACAGTTCGTTTAGCAAAAAGTTCACCAGCAATGTGGACACCCATTTTTAAACAAAATAGAGAAAACGTTATTGAAACGCTAGACGAGTATATTAATAATTTAAAACAGTTTAAATCGTTGATGGAATCTGATGATTTTGATGAAATCTATAACGAAATGCAAAATACAAATCATATAAAAGATATATTAAACGGAATTGCTTAAAAAAGAATATGGAAAATAAAAAAGAAATGAGAACATGGTTAGATAACCTAGGATTAAATCATCCTCTAGTAATTGCTGGACCATGTAGTGCAGAAACCGAAGACCAAGTATTAAAAATAGCCCATGAGCTTAAAGATACAGATGTAAACTATTATCGTGCTGGAATTTGGAAACCAAGAACACGTCCAGGGAATTTTGAAGGTGTTGGTGCTTTAGGTTTAAAATGGTTACAAAAAGTAAAGGAAGAAACAGGATTAAAGACTGCTACAGAAGTTGCCAATAGAAACCACGTAGAATTAGCATTGGCACATGATATCGATCTTCTTTGGATTGGTGCACGTTCTACAGTGAGTCCGTTTATTGTTCAAGAAATTGCAGATGCTCTAAAAGGAACAGATAAAATTGTATTGGTAAAAAATCCAGTAAACCCAGATTTACCTCTTTGGCTTGGTGCTATTGAACGTCTGTCGTCATCCAATATTAGTAATTTAGGTGTAATACATAGAGGCTTTTCAACCTATGAAAAATCTAAGTATCGTAATAATCCTGAATGGCAAATCGCTATTGAACTTCAAACGAAGTTTCCTGACTTGCCGTTAATTAACGATCCATCTCATATTACAGGGAAACGTGATATGATTTTTGATGTGTCTCAAACGGCCTTAGATCTTAATTTTGATGGACTAATGATTGAAACACACGTTACACCAGATAAAGCTTGGAGTGATGCTGCTCAACAAGTAACTCCTGATCGTTTGGTGAAAATCATGACCGATTTAAGAATTAGAAAAGAAACAGATCCTGAAGCAGCATACAACAGCGAAATCAATAATTTGAGAGCCCAAATTGATGTGGTGGATAATCAATTGATTGAACTTCTAGGAAAACGAATGAAGGTTGCTGATGATATTGGTAAACTTAAAAAAGAAAAAAATGTTGCTGTTTTACAAAGCAAGCGATGGAACGAAATCTTAGGTAAAATGGTTCTTGAAGGAGATGAAAAAGGCTTGAGTGAAGAATTTATCTTACGCTTATTTAAAGCCATTCACCAAGAATCAATTAATCATCAAGAAAAGATTATTAATCACTAGAAATAAAAAAAGCCTCAAATATTTGAGGCTTTTTTTATCTATCATATTGTTTTATTTATTTCGTTTGAAAATAAATCGAGTAATAAAAATTCCATTATTATCACCTTTTCCTGCACTTTCAACTGCACTAGTGACAAATGCTAATTCCCAGCCTTCTTCTATCATTGTATTTACTTTAGAGCTTAATACCGCATCATTTGCTGCAATATTTTGAAAACGAATACCACCTATATTATAAAAGTTTAACAATTTAGTTTCTTCAAAGTTCTTAACTCTGATTTCACTTCTATCAGCTTTATTTCTTTTATCCTCTTTTTTGTCATCAGAACGTTGAGAAGTGAACTCTTTATAATCCCTGTCTTCTGAAGCTGACACAATTCTAGATCGACCTAATCCATTAGGAACAATAGATTCTACGCTTGTAATAATTTTATATTCTACTTGAGCAAAAGCATCAGTAAAACATAATAAGCCTAAAGCGACAAATAGTACTAATTTTTTCATGTTGTTGAGTTTTAAAGATTAAGTTACTAAGATATTATTTTTTTATTGATCGAAACTTCAAGCAGGTTAATAGAAATTAAAATTGTTACTTTGCTTAATATTCTTTTATATGACAGGAACCGTTTACAAATCTACTGGTAGTTGGTATACCGTTAAGACAAATCTTGGCGCTGTCTATCAATGCAGAATAAAAGGAAAGTTTAGGTTAAAAGGAATAAAGAGTACGAATCCAATTGCAGTAGGTGATGTGGTCGATTTTGAATTAGAAACCAATAATGACACTATAACAGGAGTCATTAATACTATTCATGATCGTTCAAATTATATCGTTCGTAAATCGGTTAATCTATCCAAACAAACACATGTTATAGCATCCAATATTGATCAAGTGTTTTTATTGATTACTATTGATAATCCTCCTACATTTACCAGTTTTATAGATCGTTTTTTAGTCACTTCAGAAGCGTATTCAATCAAGACAGTTTTGCTGTTTAATAAAATTGATACTTATAACGAAACCACACTTGATGAGGTGAAGTATTTAGCTCATGTATACAGAAAAATCGGTTATGAATGTATTGGTGTTTCTGCAGTAACAGGAAAAAATATTGATAAAGTAAAACTGCTAATGACAGATAAGGTGAGCATGTTTGCTGGTCATTCTGGTGTTGGGAAATCTACATTAGTAAATGCCATTGAGCCAGAATTAGATTTAAAAACAAAGGCTATTTCTGCACAACATAGTCAAGGGCAACATACCACAACATTTGCTGAAATGTTTGACTTGAGTTTCGGAGCTAAAATTATTGACACGCCTGGTATTAAAGGTTTTGGAGTCGTAAACATGGATAAAGAAGAGGTAGGTGATTATTTTCCAGAGTTTTTTAAACTGAAGCAAGAGTGTAAATTCAATAACTGCTTGCATAAAGAAGAACCTAAATGTGCTGTGAAAGCAGCCTTAGATAACGATGAAATATCATATTCAAGATATAGGAGTTACCTTCAAATTTTAGAAGGTGAAGATGAACATTACAGAACTGATAACTGGGAAGAATAATACATAGCTTCAAATTATGAAAGCAGTAATACAAAGAGTATCTAAAGCAAGTGTAACATCTGGACCTGAAATTCTAGCTGTTATTTCAAGTGGAATGCTTATTCTCTTAGGTGTTGAAGCTGAAGATTCATTAGAAGACATCAAGTGGTTATCCAATAAGATTGTTAATCTTCGTATATTTTCAGATGATGATAATGTAATGAATCGTTCATTAAAAGAGATAGATGGAGACGCAATTATTGTTAGTCAGTTTACACTTCATGCGAGTACAAAAAAAGGAAACAGGCCAAGTTATATCAAAGCTGCAAAGCCAAATACTGCAATTCCATTATATGAAACTTTTATAAAGCAGTTTGAAATTGATTTAGGGAAATCGGTGGGCACTGGTAAATTTGGAGCAGATATGAATGTTGAGCTTAATAATGATGGTCCTGTAACTATTATTATTGATACTAAAAACAAAGTGTAATGGCATCTCTCTTTGGTCATGGTATTTTAGCTTATACAATTTCAAAAGTCATAGATAATCAAGAGCTGAAAATCTTGACAGTATTAGCTGTAGTTTCTTCAATATTACCAGATGCAGATGTCTTAGCTTTTAAATTTGGAATTCCTTATGAACATGTGTTTGGTCATAGAGGATTTACACATTCTATCTTTTTTGCAATACTTTGGGCTTTAATACTAACTTTAATTTTTGCAAAGCGTAGAAGTGTCATTTTTTTTAGTGTTTTATGCCTGTCTACATTATCTCACGGCATATTAGATGCAATGACCTCAGGAGGTGAAGGTGTTGGCTTCTTTATCCCATTTAATAATGAACGCTATTTCTTTCCGTTTAGAGGAATTAAAGTGTCACCAATCGGCATAGAAAAATTCTTTTCAGAATGGGGATTACAAGTCTTACTTAGTGAGTTGAAATATATCATGTTACCTTGTCTTATGATACTATGCCTAGTTTTTTTGAAAAATACATATAGAAAATAGTCTGAAAATTTTGTTCTCATTCAATTATTTTTATTTTTGATTAATCAACTCACTAACAATCAAAATGCTAAAAAACGTACTGTATTTATTTAGTTTCATTGTTGTGTCGTTATCTGCTGTGGCTCAGGATAACGATCTGCTTAAATCTTCAACAATCCCATCAGAACTAAGAGTTAAATCTAATGCAGTAATTAGGTATGACAAAACTGATATTGAAATCAAAGCTTACAATAAATTTATTTACAAAAATAAACGTATTGTTACTGTGTTCAATAAGGGAGGTAAGAGGCACCAAGGAACTGCCGAATCTTATCATAAACGTAAAAAAATAAGAGTATTAGAGGCCAAGATATATGATAAAGATGGCAAAGAAATTAAGAAATTTAAAGAAAAGGATTTTGAAGATGAAAGTGCTGTAAGTGGAGGTACACTATATTCTGATGATCGTGTCAAATACCTCGACTATACTCCAAATAAATATCCATATACTATCTTATATGAAGTTGAAATAGAATATACTAGTACTGCTTTTTTTCCAAGTTGGAATCCAATAAATGACTTTTATGTAAGCACGCAAAGTTCAGAATATAAAATCATTAATAATTCTGAGACTCAACTAAAAACAAAAGCTATTAATCTTGATAGTTTTAATATTATTAAGCATAGCGACTTTCATTATACAGCTGAAAATTTAATGTCTTTAAAACCTGAAGCCTACAGTCCATCTTTTGAAACTTTTGCACCAAGTTTAGAGGTCGCTTTATTAGATTTTTCTTATGAAGGTTACAGAGGTAAAACTGATAATTGGAAAAATTTAGGTAAATGGATGTATGATGAATTATTGCAAAACAGAGATGTAGTGTCAGAATTAACAAAAAAAACTGTTCTAGAGTTAGTCGAGGGTATCCAGGATCCAATCGAGAAAGCAAAGATTGTTTATAAATATGTGCAAGACCATACGAGATATATTAGTGTTCAAGAAGGTATTGGCGGTATACAGCCTATCGAAGCAGCTAGAGTAGATGAAGTTAAATATGGCGATTGTAAAGGCCTATCTAATTATACCAAAGCATTGTTAGATATTGTAGGAGTAGAGTCATATTATACAAGAGTTTATGCCTCTGGAGATTTGGTTGATATTAATGAAGATTTTGTGACATTTATTGGTCAAACTAACCATGTTATAATTTACCTTCCAAATGAAGAAAGTGATATTTGGTTAGAGTGTACAAGTCAGACTTCACCATTTGGATACAATGCTAATTTTACAGATGATAGAGATGTATTTGTAATAAAGCCTCAAGGAGGAGAAATTATACATACAACTGCATACAAAACTGAAGATAATCTACAACTTACAAATGCTGAGATTAATCTTTCAGCTGATGGAGAAATTACAGGTGATGTTACCATAAAAACGCTAGGCTATCAGTACGCACTTCATGAGGGAATTCAAAATAAACCTTTAAGAGATCAGGAATTGTATTTTAAAGAATACTGGGATTATATTAATAATTTATCTGTTAAAAATATAAACTTTGATAATGATAAAGACAATATTGTATTTACTGAAAGTGTTGAGGTGTCTTCACCTAATTTTGTTACCAAAAGCGGAAAACGTTTATTGTTCCAGCCAAACACATTCAATAGAATTAGTAGTATTCCAACACGATATACCAACCGAACTTTAGACTTCGAAATAGAAAGAGGTTACAAAGATGTTGATGAATTTGTAATTAAACTGGCTCCGGAAATTAAAGTTGAAGCGATGCCTAAGCCACTTGAAATAGTAAATAAATTTGGCACTTATAAGTTTTCAATAGAACAACGTTCAGAAAATGAACTTGTCTATAAAAGAACACATATTTTAAATAAAGGATATTATCCAAAAGAGGAATATAATGACTTTCGTGATTTTATGTCAACTATTGTAAAACATGATAAAACTAAAATTGTTCTAACTAAATAACCAACCACATCCAACTATGAAGCAATTAATCACATTAATTATTTTCTTGAGCATTGCACTTTCAACTAATGCACAGGATTATAAATTCGGAAAAGTTTCAAAAGAAGAATTAAATCAAAAACAACATCATTTAGATTCAAGCGCTAGTGCAGCAATTTTATATAAAAATGAGAATATTTATTTCTACTATTCTGATGGTACAGGTTTTGAGCAACATAGAGTAGTGCATAAACGTATAAAAATTTACAATAAAGAAGGCTACGATTGGGCTACTGATAAGGTCTATCTATATCAAGGAGGTGGTGGAAGCAAAGAAAAGGTGGCTTCTGTTAAAGGCTACACTTTTAATATTGATAATGGTAAAGTATCTAAAGAAAAATTAAAAAAAGATGGGATTTTTGAGGAAGCAGCTAATGACTTTATGGATATTACGACGTTTACAATGCCAAACATTCAGGATGGCTGTATTGTAGAAATCACCTATGATATTATATCTCCATTTTTGTCAATAGATGATGTGATTTTTCAGTACGAAATACCTGTAGATAAGTTTGATTTTAAAGTTGCCACACCTCAATTTTATGCATATAACAAAAAAGTAAATCCAAAAGCATTTTATTATCCGAAATTAACTGAGTCTGTAGCAAGTAAATCAGCCAGCTATTCTCAAACTGCTAAAGCTAGCACTGCTACATTCTCTTCAGGAAGTAAAAGTTATTCAACAGGAAATTTTGAATACAAGGAGAATATTATTTTGGCAAATGAAGTTGATATTCCGTCATTAAAACCCGAAGCTTTTGCAGGAAACATAAATAACTTTAGGGCAAAATTGAGTTTGGAGTTATCTGCAATTCTTGACAGAAATGGTGGTGTTGAAAAATCATTTTCTTCAAGTTGGGAGAAAGTGTCAAAATCTATATATGATGAATCTGATTTTGGAAATCAATTAAATCGATCAGGATTTTTTAAAGATGAAGTGGAACCTCTTGTGGTATCTGTTGGTGATGATTTTCAAAAAGCCTTTATACTTCAGTCGTTTGTAAAATCTAAAGTGAAATGGAATGGTTTAAATGGTTTTAGAGCTCACAAGGGTACAAAAAGTGCCTACAAAGAAGGTGAAGGTAATGTTGCAGATATTAACCTTTTACTTATCGCAATGCTGAGATCTCAAGGTGTTAATGCGAATCCCGTTTTAGTGAGTACTAGAAATAATGGTATTCCAATATTTCCAACTCGAAAAGGTTTCAATTATGTAATTTGTATGGTTGAAAGTCAAGATTCATATGCTTTGTATGATGCTACCGATTTATTTAGCATGCCTAATACTTTACCTCAGCGTATTTTAAATTGGCAAGGTCGTGTTATAAAAGATGATGGCTCTTCAGGCTGGGTGTCTCTTAGACCTACGGGTAAATCTGTAGAACAAACATCACTGAATGTTAAAATTAATAACGATTTCACTATTGAAGGAAAGGTTAGAAAAAGTATTACAGATCACTTAGCACTTAGCTACAGAAAAAACAACACAAAACTTAGTGAAGATGCCCATTTAAAACGGCTTGAAAAAAATAAAGGTGATATTGAAATTTCAAACATAAAGTATGAAAATGGGATGAATATCACTGAACCTGTTAAACTGACGTATGATTATATGCTTAACGATGGTATTGATGAAATTGGTGATAATTTATATTTTTCTCCCTTGTTTTTCATGACCACTAAAGAAAGTCCATTTAAGCTAGAAGAACGAAAATATCCAATTGACTTTGTGTTTCCTTTTAATGATAAATATCTCATTAATATCATGATCCCTGAAGGGTATCAAGTTGAATCTTTGCCCGAAAGTGGTATTTTTGAATTTAAAGAAGGTGATGCTAAATTCACATATGTTATTAAAGAAAACGGTAAATTTCTTCAGCTGAACATTTCTTTGGAAATCAATAATTCATATATAAACTCTAATGATTATGTCGTGTTTAAAGGTTTTTTTGAAAAAGTAGTTGAAAAACAAGCAGAACAAATTGTACTTAAAAAGGTTTAAAAATGAACATCAAAAATGCACAAACAGACGTTGATAATTGGATAAATGAACATGGTGTTCGTTATTTTAATGAGTTAACTAATATGGCACAGCTCACTGAAGAGGTTGGTGAAGTCGCTAGAATCATTGCTCGTAGATATGGTGAACAGAGTGAAAAGGAAAGTGATAAGGATAAAGATTTAGGCGAAGAACTTGCTGATGTGATGTTTGTTGTTCTGTGTCTGGCCAATCAAACAGGTATTGACCTACAAGATGCTTTTGATAAAAAAATGGATAAAAAAGCAAAACGTGATCACGATAGACATCATAACAATCAAAAATTGAAGTGATAATGAAAGTGATTCTTCAAAAATCGTCAATCACTAAGCATAATTTATCAATCACTATTACGGGTTCAAAAAGCGAATCTAACCGATTGTTATTACTTCAGGCATTATTTCCTGAAATTAATATTGATAACCTTTCTAATAGTGATGATACCAAAGTTATGCAATACGCTTTGCAAACTTCAGATGATTATATAGACATTCATCATGCAGGAACAGCCATGCGTTTTCTTACGGCATATTTTGCAGCACAAGACAAAAGAAATGTTGTATTAACGGGCTCTTCTCGTATGAAAGAGCGACCAATTAAAATTCTAGTTGATGCATTAAATTCCTTGGGAGCACAAATATCATATTTAGAAAGTGAAGATTGTCCACCTCTAAAAATCAAAGGAAAAAAACTCATTATAGATGAGGTTTCTCTGAAAGCAAATGTGAGTAGCCAATATATTTCGGCTTTATTACTCATTGCGCCTAAACTAAAAAATGGTCTAGAGTTAACACTTCATGGAGAAATCACATCTGTACCTTATATAAATATGACTTTAGATTTATTACATCAAATAGGTGTTGAAACTCAATTTATAGATAACATAATTTCGATTTTTCCAAAAAAATCAAAAGTTGAAACACAAACTTTAGTCGTAGAATCAGATTGGTCATCTGCTTCCTATATGTATAGTATCGTGGCTTTAAGTCCTGTTGGAACTCAAATTACTTTGTCTTCCTATAAGCAAGATAGTTTGCAAGGAGATTCAGCATTGGGTTCTATTTATAAAGATTTTGGACTTGAAACCGTTTTTAATAAGCATTCCATTACTTTAAAAAAAACAGCACAAAACTTACAGCCTAAATCATACAATTTAAATAAGTCGCCAGACATTGCACAAACTATTGTTGTTACATGTTTAGGGTTAGGAATTGATTGTAAAATTTCTGGATTACATACACTAAAAATTAAAGAAACAGACCGATTAGAAGCATTAAAAATTGAAATAGAAAAGTTAGGCGGACTTATTGAAATCACTGATGATTCACTCCATTTAAAAGCAAACTCAGGCTTAAATGAAGATGTTTCAATTGATACTTATAATGATCATAGAATGGCAATGGCATTTGCGCCTTTAGCTTTAAAAGTGCCACTTCAAATTAATGATGCTAATGTCGTTTCAAAGTCATTTCCTTCATTTTGGGAAGACCTTAAAACACTAGGATTTAAAATTTCTGAATAAAATCAGTCCATTTACTTGACAAGGCCTACTTTGAGATTGTATATTTGCGACTTGAAAATAAATAAAAACAACAAATGAAATTATCACACTTCAATTTTGATTTACCAGAAGAATTATTAGCAGAACACCCTTCAGATATTAGAGATGAGGCTCGGTTAATGGTTTTAGATAGAAAAAATAAAACCATTGAGCACAAGCTTTTTAAAGATATCATTGACTATTTTGAAGAGGATGATGTGATGATTTTAAATAATACCAAAGTATTTCCAGCACGTCTTTATGGTAATAAAGAGAAAACTGGAGCAAGAATCGAAGTGTTCTTGCTTAGAGAACTTAACGAAGACCAACGTCTTTGGGATGTTCTAGTAGATCCAGCTAGAAAGATTAGAATTGGTAATAAATTATACTTTGGAGACGATGATACTCTAGTCGCTGAGGTTATTGATAATACAACATCTAGGGGTAGAACACTTCGTTTTCTTTATGACGGATCTTATAGAGAATTTAGAAGAAAGTTAACTGAACTTGGTGAAACACCATTACCAAAATATATCAAAAGAGATGTAGAGCCAGAAGATGAAGAGCGTTACCAAACAATCTATGCAAAAGAAGAAGGTGCAGTTGCTGCGCCAACGGCTGGTTTACACTTCTCAAAGCACTTATTAAAGCGTTTAGAAATTAAAGGAATTGACTTTTCGGAAATTACAC
>NZ_JBGCCX010000038.1:0-13503 GCF_045105015.1 Psychroserpens sp. | reverse complement strand
AAGTTTTAAAGGAAAATACTTTTGAATTTATAGAATTGTATTAAATTTGCATCCGCATTCATAACGAATGATGTTCATTTAAAATAGCTTAATTACGCGAAAGTAGCTCAGGGGTAGAGCATCACCTTGCCAAGGTGGGGGTCGCGGGTTCAAATCCCGTCTTTCGCTCTAAACCTATAAAAATATACCAATTTGTACGTTAAGTACATCTAAATGCTGAAGTGGTGGAATTGGTAGACACGTTGGACTTAAAATCCAATGTCCCTTGGGACGTACGGGTTCAAGTCCCGTCTTCAGTACTAAAGCCTTTATCGAAAGATAAAGGCTTTTTTTATTTGTAATGGTATAATAAAAAAGGCCTGATTAAAATCAGACCTTTTTTATCTAAACTAAGTTAATCTTAGTTGTCCTTTTTCATTTTGTTTAGAGCATCAGCTCCTTTTTCTTTTGCTTTGTCTACAGCATCATTAGCAGCGTCCTTTGCAGCGTCTTTAGCACCATCAACAGCATCGTTAACTGCATCTTTAGCTTTGTCGGCAGCATCACCAGCAGCATCTTTAGCAGAATCAACAGCATCACTAGCAGCATCTTTAGCAGAATCAACTGCATTTCCAGCAGCGTCTTTAGCGTCATTCATTGCGTCACCAGCAGCATCAGCAGCATCACTTGCAGCTTCACCTACAGCATCAGCAGCATCGTTTACGGCATCACCAGCAGCATCAGCAGCATTCTCAACTGCATCACCAGCAGCTTCAGCTCCTTCTTTTGTTTCTCTACATGATACAGATACAATAAGTGCCAATACCAATACCATGTTTAATAATAATTTTTTCATTGTAATAGTTTTAGTGTTAATTAATAATACACGAAATTAATAAGTTATATTGAAATGACCTTGAAAAAATTAACTTTTTGTTAACAAGACAAGGCTTTACTTACAATTTCAGTCTTATATACGTGCATAATCTATGATTTGGTTGACAGCTCCTCTATTTTTTTTGATAAATGTTTCATTTATTGCACCAAGTTCTTTTCTGTTCTCTGAGAAATTAACCAATCGATCTAGTTCGTTTTCGAGTTTAACTTTGTTGTCTACAGTTATGACACCTCCATTTTCAATCATTATTTTTGCTTCCGGAAATTTGTCATAATTTTTACCAATAATAATGGGGATTCCAAATACTGCTGGTTCTAAAATATTATGAAGTCCAGTTGAACCCATTGCTCCACCTACAAATGCAATATCAGCATAACTATATATTTTAGTTAATAGACCAATGGTATCTATTATAAATACCGAATAGTCATTAATTGATTTATTATTCATCTCTGAATACAAAATATGTTTGATGTCTAGTTGTTTTATAATTGTATCAATCTGAATTTTGTTGACATTATGAGGAGCGATAATAAACTTTAAATCTTTAGATGCATTTTTATTAATGTATGGCATAAGTATAGATTCATCTTCAGGCCAAGAACTTCCTATAACTACGCATAAACTGTTCGCTTTAAATTCAGAAATAAAATTCAAGCTATTATCTTGTAATAATTGATTAGAAACACGATCATATCTTGTGTCACCAGAAACAATAACATTTGTAATATTTATGTTTTCGAGTAATTGTTTTGATTTTTCATTTTGGACAAAAATCTTCTCGAATCCATGTAACGCTTTTCGAAGGTGACTTCCATACCATTTAAAATAAGAATGATTTTTTCTGAATAGAGCTGAAATTAATATTGCACGTCCATGTCTTTCTCGTAGTTCATTTAAAAAATTTGGCCAAATATCATACTTTACAAAAACTGTAAATTCGGGATTTATAAGGTTTAGAAATCGCCTTGCATTTGTTTTTGTATCTAATGGTAAATACGTTACGACATCTGCTACAGGTGAGTTATTACGTATCTCATATCCAGAAGGAGAGAAGAACGTTAATATAATTTTGTAATTGGGATAGTTGCTTCTAATCGCTTCAAATACAGGTAAGCCTTGTTCATATTCACC
The DNA here is from genome assembly GCF_045105015.1 of Psychroserpens sp. Classification (GTDB taxonomy): domain Bacteria; phylum Bacteroidota; class Bacteroidia; order Flavobacteriales; family Flavobacteriaceae; genus Psychroserpens. The sequence continues at coordinate 11,492 of NZ_JBGCCX010000038.1, read as the reverse complement.
AAGTGATGCACAATGAAACCAAATGGTTTTATCATTTTGTGACAAATTATTTTTCAGTATCTCAAATGTTTGTTTACGACCGATAACCCCTTTTCGAATCTTAGGATTAAAAAACGAGACCATATTTAAAACAAAAGAAAGTATATATATGCCTAAATTATACAATATGTAAACATTTATGTTACTGCTAAAATACAGTTCTTTGAAATAATTTCATTGCTTAATGCTTATGAATTTCGTAATTTCGTATGATATGAAAAAAATTCAAATGGTTGACCTTAAAGGTCAATATAGCAAAATAAAAGCTGAGGTTGATAGCTCTGTTTTAGAGGTGTTAGATTCTACAGCATATATTAATGGCCCAAAAGTTCATGGGTTTCAAAAAAATCTCGAAGATTATTTAGCCGTTAAACATGTGATCCCTTGTGCAAATGGAACCGATGCGTTACAAATTGCTATGATGGGATTGGGTTTAAAGCCAGGAGATGAGGTAATAACTGCCGATTTTACTTTTGCAGCTACTGTTGAAGTTATAGCATTATTACAATTGACTCCAGTGTTAGTTGATGTTGACCCTGTGACATTTAATATAGATATAGATGCCATAAAAAAGGCTATCACACCGAAAACGAAAGCAATTGTACCAGTACACTTATTTGGTATGTGTGCAAATATGGAAGCGATTATGCAGATTGCTGAAGATCATAATCTTTTTGTAATTGAAGATAATGCTCAAGGCATTGGATCAACATATACATATAGCGATGGTAGAAAAGCAAAAGCCGGAACAATTGGTCATGTTGCTTCAACATCATTTTTTCCATCTAAAAATCTAGGTTGCTATGGAGATGGAGGAGCGATTTTTACTAACGATGACGAATTAGCGCATACTATTAGAGGTATTGTAAATCATGGAATGTATGTAAGGTACCATCACGATGTTGTTGGTGTGAATTCTAGATTAGATTCCATTCAAGCCGCAATATTAGATATAAAATTGAAACGATTAGATTCCTATAATTCTGAAAGACGTAAAGCTGCAAGAGCTTATAGTGATGCTTTTGAAAGTATAGACAATATTATTACTCCTAGTGGAAAATGTGACAGTAAATCTATTTGTGAAACATGCGATTGTCATGTGTTTCATCAATATACACTTCGAGTTTTAAATACAGATAGAGATGCTTTAGTAAAGCATTTAAATGAAAAAGGTATTCCATGTGGAGTTTATTATCCTATTCCTCTACATTTACAGAAAGCATATCTAGATACACGATATAATGAAGCTGATTTTGTAGTAACAAATCAATTGGTGAAAGAAGTTATTTCTTTGCCTATGCATACTGAATTAGATGATGAGCAAATCGAATTTATCACTTCTACAGTAATCAATTTTGTAAAGTCATAATATCAATGAAAAAAATTCTTGTAACTGGTGGACTAGGTTTCATTGGTTCTCATACAGTAGTAGAGTTGCAGAATGAAGGTTACGAAGTTGTTATTATTGACGATTTATCAAATTCATCTATACAGGTTCTTGAGGGAATTACAAGCATCACTGGAATAACTCCGATTTTTGAAAAATTAGATTTAAAAGATAAAGCAGCATTAGAACAGTTTTTTCAAAGCCATAATGATATCTCCGGAGTGATTCATTTTGCAGCAAGTAAAGCGGTTGGTGAAAGTGTTGATAAGCCATTGTTGTATTATGAGAATAATCTCAACACACTTATTTATATGCTGAAAGCTGTTCTTAAGTTAGAAACTTCTAATTTTATTTTTAGTTCTTCATGTACTGTATATGGCCAAGCTGATGAGATGCCAATTACGGAAAGTGCTCCAGTTAAACCAGCCGAATCTCCTTATGGTAATACAAAGCAAATAGGCGAAGAAATTATAAAAGATACATGTAAGGTAAATGTAAATTTAAATGCTGTAGCCTTACGTTATTTTAATCCAATTGGAGCTCATCCATCGGCTGAAATAGGAGAATTACCTATAGGAGTGCCTCAAAATTTAGTGCCATTTATTACGCAAACGGGAGCTGGTCTTCGTGAGTGTTTGTCAGTTTTTGGTGATGATTATAAAACACCAGATGGAACATGTATTAGAGATTATATTCATGTTGTTGACTTAGCAAAAGCTCATGTGGTTGCTTTAGAGCGACTTTTAGAAAATAATAACCAATCTAATTTTGAAACCTTTAATGTTGGTACAGGAGTTGGGAGTTCTGTATTAGAAGTTATTCAATCTTTTAACAAGGTTTCTGGGCAATCTCTTAATTATAAGATTGCGCCAAGGCGAGAAGGTGATATTGTAAAAGCTTTTGCAAATACTGAAAAAGCAAATGCTGTTTTAGGTTGGAAAGCAAAATCTACGCTTGATGATGCCATGTTATCTGCTTGGAAATGGGAGAGAAAAATTCGCAATCTTTAAGATTAAGAAACATAACAAAAAAAAAGCCGCTTCAATTTGAAACGGCTTTTTACATTTTGTTAAACGGCTTATTTTTTCTTAGACGCTATAAACCAACTGTATATAAGTACAATCATCCCAAATGTAACTGACATGTCTGCTATATTAAATATGCCTGTTTTAAAAACACCGCCTAAATCAATAAAGAAGAAGTCAGTTACTTGACCGAAAGCAATTCGATCAAAAACATTTGCAATTCCTCCACCAGCTATGCAGCTTAGAGCAATAGTACTTAATTGATCTAGTGTTTTATTTGTAATGATGTAGTATATAAGATAACCTAATACTAATGTTGGTAGAATTAATAAAAATAGAAGTCTCAGTGTATCACTCATGTCACTTCCCATCCCTAGAAAAGCACCTTTATTATAGACATTGGTTAATATAAATTTATCACCAATAAGTTCTATGACTTCTCTAGATTCTATATTAGCTCTAACTAATACTTTTGAAATCTGATCAATAGCAATGTTAATTATAATAAGCAAAATAATGCCTACATTTCTTGATAACTTCATACGTATTAAGCGTTCGTTTCAAAGGTTGCTGAAGCAGTTTCAGATGCTCTATTAATTTTCTTAACTAATCCTTGTAATACTTTTCCTGGTCCAACTTCTGTAAAGTGATTTGCACCATCTGCAATCATTTGTTGAACAGATTGTGTCCAACGAACAGGAGCTGTTAATTGTGAAATTAAGTTAGCTTTAATTTCATTTTCGTTTGTAATAGCAGAAGCAGTTACATTTTGATAGATAGGACAGTATGGTTTAGAAAATGTAGTATTTTCAATTGCTGCTGCCAATTCTTCACGGGCTGGTTCCATCATTGGAGAATGAAAAGCACCACCAACAGGCAATACTAAAGCACGACGAGCGCCTGCTTCTTTTAATGTTTCACAGGCTCTATTAATAGCATCAACTTCACCAGAAATCACTAATTGACCTGGACAATTATAATTTGCAGCAACAACAATACCTTCAGTATTTGCACATACATTTTCAACTATATCATCTTCTAATCCTAAAACAGCTGCCATTGTACTAGGTTGAATTTCACATGCTTTTTGCATTGCTTGCGCTCTTTGAGAGACTAGTTTTAAACCGTCTTCAAAGGTTAAAGCGCCTGCAGCAACTAGTGCAGAAAACTCACCAAGCGAATGACCTGCAACCATATCAGGTTTAAAACTATCACCTAGTGTTTTTGCTAAAATTACAGAATGTAAAAAGATGGCTGGTTGCGTTACTTTAGTTTCTTTTAAGTCCTCAGCTGAACCTTCAAACATAATATCTGTTATAGGAAAACCTAATATTTGATTGGCTTTTTCGAAAAGTTCTTGAGCTAGAGGGGAATTTTCATAAAGGTCTAATCCCATTCCTGAGAATTGAGCACCTTGACCTGGAAATATATATGCATTCATAATAATCACAATTTATGCTGCAAAAATAGGAATAATATTGAACTTATAAATTTGAAGTTGCCGCTTCAGCACATCTTTCACCATCCATTGCTGCAGAAATGATTCCACCAGCATAACCTCCGCCTTCGCCACAAGGGTAAAGATTTGTGATTTCAGGATGTGATAAGCTTTCATTTCTAGGAATGTTTACTGGAGATGAGGTTCTTGATTCAACGCCAATAATATTCGCTTCTTCAGTATAATAACCATGCATTTTTTCTCCAAAAGCTTTAAAACCTTTACGTAATGAGCTGCCAATTAATTTAGGTAATAAAGAATGTAAAGGTGCCGATTTTAAGCCTGGCTGATAAGAGGTCTCGTTTAAAGTCGCAGACAGTTTTCCTTCAACAAAATCGGTTAGTCTTTGTGCAGGAGCAGATTGCTTTCTTCCGCCAGAGGTAAATGCCAAACGTTCTAAATCTTTTTGATATTCTAAGCCCTTTAATTCACCAAAATGATCGTACTTGTATAAATCTTTATCAGAGTTAATTTCAACTACAATACCAGAATTAGCATACAAGTTATTTCGTTTTGAAGGAGACATTCCATTAACTACAACTTCACCATTTGCTGTTGCTGCAGGAACAATAAATCCGCCAGGACACATACAAAATGAGTATACGCCACGATTATTTACTTGTTGTACTAAACTGTAGGAAGCTGCAGGTAATAATTCATCACGTTTTTCACCATTACAGTGATATTGGATGCCATCAATGATATCTTGTGGGTGTTCTACACGAACTCCCATGGCAAATGATTTAGCTTTTAATTTGATGTTTTTATCATTCAATAAATAAAAAATATCACGAGCTGAATGTCCAGTAGCTAAAATGACTTTTTCAACGTCAAGTTCTTTTCCATTTTGAATGTGAATAGTTTTAATTTTATTTTCTATTAGTGTGAAGTCTGTTACCCTTGATTCAAAGTGAATTTCACCACCATGTTTAAGAATAGTTTCTCTTATGTTTTGAACTACTTTCGGTAATTTGTTTGTGCCAATATGTGGATGCGCATCTACTAGAATTTGATCTGTTGCACCATGAAACACAAGATTTTCAAATATTTTTCTAACATCACCACGTTTTAAACTACGAGTATATAATTTACCATCACTGTATGTGCCAGCTCCTCCCTCACCAAAACAATAATTAGAGTCTTCATTTACATAATGGTCTTGATTAATTGCTTTTAAATCACGTCGTCTATCTTGAACGTTTTTTCCACGTTCTAAAACGATTGGCTTAAACCCTAATTCTATACAACGCAATGCTGCCCACATTCCTGCTGGTCCAAATCCTATAATATGAATAGGTTTTGCAGTTGATACGTCTTTATAGTCAAAGGTATATGCTGAGTTTTCGGGCACAGGTTCATTGATATAAACTTCAACTTTGTAGTTAAACATGATTCGTCGCTTTCTAGCATCAATAGACTTTCTCAAAATTTTGATTCCAGTAATATCTGAGGATGTAACACCCAAATCATAGGCCGCCTTGTGCAGGAGTCCATCAGGTTTTCCTTCTTCATGAAGGTTGATGCGAAGTTGTAAAGCTTTTACCATGCTTCGAAAGTAATGAATATTACAATAAAAAACACCCTAAACCAAATTGATGATTTAGGGTGTTTTGATTGAGCTTACTCAAATTAGTTTTCTTGACTTATACTTTTAATGTTATCCTTGAATACACGATCTATTAAAAGATGTCTTGGATCTATAGCTGCTTTAACTGGAAGTGAGTCTAGCTGAACTTTTATAGTAGATGTTTCCTTGTTAAATTTCATTCGCTTTTGTTGGTATAATTGTTTTTCATCATCATCCATAAAGAAACCAACATCAATCCAATCATTAATAGGTGTTTTAGTTTCATTTCCTAAACTATCTGATTTTATTTTTGAGCTTTCTATTTCTAAAGTTATTTCAAACTTGCCATTATCTAAAGCTTTATAGGTCGCTTCATTTAAACGGTTATCGTAAAGCGTGATTTCTTTGAACCAATCTTTAATTAAATAATTAAGAGAATCAGGTACTTGAGGTTCTAAATGTCTTAAAAAGTCTAAAGATGTTGGATAAGGTGGCTTTTTGTAACGATATTCTTCTAAGAAATTTTTCATGGCTAGATTTACTTTATCCTCGCCAATATAATCCTGTAATGCGTAAAGAATAACACTTCCTTTTCCGTAGTGAATATATTGTTGATTCTCTACTTTGTAAAGAGGTAGTTCTTTAAGACGCTCACCACTTCGTCCTCTTAAATATCGATCATGATCGTATTTAAGGAGGTCTCTCATTTCCATCGGACTTTTAGCAATTTCTTTAGAGGTCATTCTAGATGCGTATTGAGAAAACCCTTCACTTAATAGTGTTGAACCTTGCATGTTGACACCTATAAGTTGGTGTGCCCACCACTGATGCGCCATTTCATGAGCAATTACGGCATCTACAACGTTGTTTTTTGTTTCGTCTTCAAGATTAATTATAAATCCAATAGCTTCAGAGTATGGCATCGTTCCTGGAAAAGCCTGAGCAAAAGAGGCATACCTAGGGAACTCAATTATTCTGCATTGTTTGTGATAATATGGACCGAAATTTTTTGTAAAATAAGCTAAAGACCGTTCAACAGCATCTAACATCATATCTACATTTTCAGGATGTTTTTCATCATAATAAACTTCTATATCAATACCATTCCATTTGCGTTTTTTGATTTGGTAATCAGCAGACATAAATGAATAAAAATTCAAGGAAGGTGTATCGGTTTTATAATGATAATAATCTCTTCCGTTGTCGCTCCATTTTTTAATTAGTGAACCAGGAGCAATAGCAGTTTGCTCTTTTATAGTTGAAATCACAGTTTCTACATTAATAAAATCTGACTGACCATTATCTAGATAATTTCGATAATGTAACTCACTTATTTCACTAGTTAGTTTTGGGGTACGTTCTTTGGGTTCTAGATCATATTTTTTTCGAGTGTTTTTATCACTAAGTTCATAAGCTTCATTGTAACCCATGGTTGGTAAAACATCACCATTATTTATAAAGGTTCCGTTTTTGACAATCATAGTTGAGCCAATACTATTTTCAAAACCTTTAGTGATATATTTATTATCTACGCTCATGACTATAGTTTCGCCAGGTTGTAAAGCTGGATTCAACTTATAGATAGTGTATAAGTAAGTACTGTCTTTAAAAACTGGTTTTGCATTAGGAATATTTAGTTTAGTATCCCAACCTTCATTATTAAAAAAGTGTAATGAATCAATTGCTTGATTAGATTCATTTGTTAATTCAATATCTGCTTTTACATAAACGTCTCTTTTGTTAGGAAAAATATCTATATAATATTTAGCATCAGTAACTTTAGGGTGTACAGCGTCTTTGTACTTGCTATATTTTTTTTCAAAATCTGCCTGAAGTTGTTCTGTTGTATCTCCAGAGCGATAAGGGTTCAAAACTTGAGTATTGTAATACACAAAAGCAGCCACTCCAAGCCATATCACAGAAAGGATAGCAATAAAGCTTCTATAACTTTTAGGAACTTCTTTACGAGCTGTTTTTATTCGGCTTAAGAGTGAACTTTTAGAACCACGATTCCATAAAGCGCCAGCTATCAATAATCCTATTACAGATAATAAAATCCAGTAAAGATTAAACCATAGAGTGCTTTTTAAACCTGGTCCAAAACCATTCATATCTGAGTACATTACCGAAGCACTTCCGCCAATATCTAACATGTTAGTTGAGATGTCTAAAATACTTAAGATAATTTCCCACACCATTAAAACTAATACAGAAATAAAATAACCAATATACTTGTTACTTGATAGTACTTGGATCATTATCATAATGCCACCAAAAACGATATATAGTGCTAAATTTTCGTAAAAGAAATCGAGTAAGTATACATCTAATTCAATACGAGTGAACCCGTTTAGTAGCTGATAGATTACTGCAATAATAATAAAGAATAAATTTAATATTGAGGTAATACATACCAATGATAAAGCCTTTGCAGCCATTGAAATAAATGAGGTGTGCGCTGTAGCATCAATCACTTCATTGATTTTACTGTCTCTATCTCTCCAAATTAATTCACCACTAAAAAAAATAAGAATGATAATGGTAAAGATATTAGTATTGTCCTTTATAGAATCTATCAATTTGTAGGTTAGTGGGTAAGACTGTAGTCCAAAATATTCAAAGCCTTGTAACAAATCTGTGAATAAAATAATAATACAAAACAGAAATAAGATTTTAAAAGTAACACTCTTTATGATGCTCAAAAAATTAGTGTAAAAGAAACTTTTAAACTGAAGCCAATTTGTTGAAGCATCATATGAAGGATTCAACTTAGGAAGAATGAAACTCACCTCTTTTATTGAAGTACTTTGCTTTACTTTCTTGATTTTTTTATTCTTCTTTTTGAAAGAAAAATTGAAATAAGATAGCATTAAAATTACTATTCCTACGCCAATCCAAATCAAACGATTCCAAAATAACACACCTGAAAACCCAGGGCTTATTGTGTTTTTGTCTGCAGGAGTAAAGTATTTAGTTTCAATAGAATAGGTGTTAATGCCAAAGATATCTGTTAGTGCAGCTATAGTTTCATTGTCTACGTCAGATGATAGTGAACCTGCAACGATATAAGCAACAATAATAACCAAACCACCAACAAACGAGATAACAGTACTTTTCCATTTGTTTGCCATTGCAAAGATTACTGCGCCAGCAAGAAACATGTTTGGTAAGATGAATAGTAAATAGTTGTTTATAAAAGTTTCGATATAAAAGTCGCCAAATCGAGACGGATCAATCCATTCGAAAATAGAATTGACATAAGTTCCAACCAGCATCCCTATAAAAACGCCTAATAATGGAAGGGTTGAAACGATTAAAGCGCCAAAAAAGCGTCCAAAAAAGTAACCAGGTTTACTTAAGGGCGTAGTAAAAAGAATTTCATTAAATTCATTATTATGATCTCTCAAAGCTGCATTATTAAAGAATGCAACAGCCATTAAAAGGCTGAAAATACAGAAGACAGTAACATGAATTGTTATGGTATATGGCGAATTACGATAGACGTTACCAATAGCTCCACCAACTGTTACGTTGTCGCTAACTGTGGCAAAGAATTCTAATAATGCTAAAATGAATATAAAAATATACACCATAGGTTGTTTTAGGGTATATTTTAATTCCGATAAAAAGAATGTTTTAAACATGATTAAATGGTTAGGTTTGATTAAACAAGTATGTTAGAAGTGTTGATTTTAGAAAAGAAGACATCCTCTAGGTTAGGAGTTACTTTTTCAAATCCGTTTTGCGGATGCTCATCACTAAATACATGTATAAGTGGTTGTCCACCTACCATTTTATTTGATATAATTTTATAATCTTTAGCATAATTTTGAAGCTCATCTCTACTAACAATTCTTTGGAAGACTTTACCATTAAGTGCTTCAGTTGCATCTTTAGGAGAACCATGATAAACGATTTCACCTATATTCATAATTGCCATTTTTGTGCACAATTCGTGAACATCTTCAACGATATGAGTAGATAAAATAACAATGACTTCCTTCCCAACATCAGCGAGTAAATTGTAGAAACGATTACGCTCTCCTGGATCTAATCCAGCTGTAGGCTCATCAACGATAATTAATTTAGGATTACCAATTAATGCCTGAGCGATACCAACACGTTGTTTCATTCCGCCAGAAAACCCTTTTACAGATTTATTCCGTTTTTCATATAGATTCACTTTATCTAGAAGATAATCAACAAGTAGTTTTCGTTCTTTAGCATTTGTAATTCCTTTTAAGATGGCTAAATGTGTTAATAATTGTTCAGCTGTAATTCTAGGGTATACACCAAATTCTTGTGGCAAATAGCCTAAAACTTTACGTAATTCTGCTGGTTGATTTAAGATGTCGATATCATCTAAAGTGGCAGTTCCAGAATCGGCTTCTTGTAGCGTTGCAAGGGTTCTCATTAAAGACGATTTCCCAGCGCCATTTGGTCCTAAAAGACCAAACATTCCATTTTCAAGTTCTAAGCTAACATTGTCTAGTGCTTTGACTCCATTAGCATAAGTTTTTGAAAGATTTTTGATTGTTAGTGTACTCATTGAAGTGTGTTTTTTGATTGATTATATAAATAAGACGATGCGAATTGAAAAGCGTTACAATTGCAATTGATTCCTAAAAGATACTACTTATTTAATAAGACGTAATTATTTAATAAAAGGTTGTCTGGTAGATGAAATCTATCAAAAAAACTATGACGAGTAAACGAGATTACTTTCTAATGTATGTAATAAAAGAGAAGGCATGCTCATGTTTTTCATCTGCATCATGAGTAGTACGATTCATTTCTTTCCATTGGGTTTCATCAATTTCTGGGAAATAAGTATCGGCATTTTCAAAACTTGAATGCACTCTAGTGAGTTCAAGTTTATCTGCGAAAGCCATAGATTGCTTGTAAATTTCACCACCACCAATAATGAAAGGTTGTTGGTCACTTTTAGCTTTATTAATCGCATCTTCAAGACTATTTACAACAATAACACCTTCTGGTGCTTCATAATTAGACTGTCGTGTAATCACGATGTGAATTCTATTAGGTAATGGTTTTGGAAAACTTTCAAACGTTTTTCTCCCCATTATAATATGATGACCATTGGTGAGTTTCTTAAATCGTTTTAAATCATTACTTAAATGCCAAATTAAATCGTTGTCTTTTCCAATGGCATTGTTTTCACCTGCAGCGACTATTATAGTCAATTCTGAACCTTTTTTTTCTGAACTCGGATTAACTTCTAATACTTCATTGTAAGCCTTAGATTTTGCAATTTCTTTTTCTTCTTTCAAGTATTCTAGTTTGAGTTGTTCAATACGATCTTGTTGTTTGGAGACTAAAACTTCTCGCTGTCTATCTTCCCAAGCTTTACCCATAAAGTTATGAGTAACAAAAACACTAATGAAGTGGTACACTAATAAGAACAACCAAATTCCTATAGCAATTACAAACCATTCAAGCCCAGCAATTTTAAAATCTTTACCAATTCCTAATACTGTATTTGCAAGAATAAGAAATACAGCACCAATAAGAAACACTACAAAATGAATGTACAAGCGCTTTTTTTGTTTGATGCGTTTTTCTGCAGTTTTAATTAAAGCTAATTGCTCTTGATCTATGGATGGCTTTGTTTTCTTTTTTCCGAACATTACTGTAACAGTTTATAAATATAAAGTTATAGTTTTTAAAGTAATTAAGTTGGTTTCTATTGAAAATATAACGTCATTAATAAACTAAAAGGTGTGTCTACTGCAATACCTTTAGAAATTCCAGGAGCTTTAAATTTTGGGAGTCTTTTGGTTACTTTAATAGCTTCAATAGCTATTGCTCTATGATTGGCTTTGGCGTTTACGTTTTCTATTTTTCCTTTTTTATTAATCGTGAATTCAACTAGAAGCTGAGTTGATCTTTCTGTTGGTAATGCTCGACTAGCCATTTCAATATCAAAACTCATTTTAATAAAATTCATGATTTTAA
>NZ_JBGCCX010000037.1:0-18149 GCF_045105015.1 Psychroserpens sp. | reverse complement strand
TGAATTCTCTACAATAGCAGGTGTTGTTGAAGATGTTACAGAAATGATTTTGAACTTAAAGCAAGTTAACTTTAAGCGTCAAATTGATGAAGTAGATAACGAATCTGTTTCTATTTCTATTTCTGGTCAAGATCAAATTACGGCTGGAGATTTCCAAAAGTTTATTTCAGGATTCCAAGTATTAAACAAAGACTTAGTCATTTGTAACTTAGATCCTAAAGTAAGTATCAATATGGAAATAACTATTGAAAAAGGAAGAGGTTATGTTCCTGCAGAAGAAAATAAAAAAGCGTCTGCGCCAATCGGAACAATCTTTACAGATTCAATTTACACGCCAATCAAAAATGTAAAGTATAGTATTGAAAACTTCCGTGTTGAGCAAAAAACCGATTATGAAAAATTAGTTTTTGAAATCATCAGTGATGGATCAATTCACCCAAAAGATGCTTTAACTGAAGCAGCTAAAATTTTAATTCACCACTTCATGTTATTCTCTGATGAGCGTATCACCCTTGAAGCTGATGAAATTGCACAAACTGAAACTTATGATGAAGAATCACTTCACATGAGACAACTATTGAAAACTAAATTAGTTGACATGGATCTTTCTGTACGTGCTTTAAATTGTTTAAAAGCTGCTGAGGTAGATACTCTAGGAGACTTAGTATCTTTCAACAAAAATGACTTAATGAAGTTCCGTAACTTCGGTAAGAAATCTTTAACTGAGCTAGAAGAGCTTGTAAATGTTAAAGGTCTTAACTTCGGAATGGACTTAGCAAAATACAAATTAGATAAAGATTAAATTAAATTATAATAATCATATTTTGCTCCTCAAAATTTGAGTTTGGAAGCAAGATGATAAATAGAAAGTCATGAGACACGGAAAGAAATTTAACCATTTAGGAAGACAGACAGCTCACAGAAAAGCAATGTTAGCTAATATGGCTTGTTCATTAATTGAGCACAAACGTATTAATACAACAGTTGCTAAAGCAAAAGCTTTAAAACAATTTGTGGAGCCAATGATCACTAAATCTAAATCAGATACAACTCACAACAGACGTATCGTAATGTCTAAACTTAGACAAAAAGATGCGGTTACTGAATTATTCAGAGACGTTGCTGTGAAAATTGGAGATCGTCCAGGCGGTTATACAAGAATCATCAAATTAGGAAACAGACTTGGTGATAATGCTGATATGGCAATGATAGAGTTAGTAGATTATAATGAAATCTACAATGCTGGTAAGAAAGCTAAGAAAACTACTAGAAGAAGTAGAAGAGGTGGTTCAAAACCAGCAGCTGCAGCAGCTGCCCCAGTAACAACTAACGAAGAAGAATAAATGTTAATAAGCATTTAATATATAAAGGATAATCTGTTTTAGATTATCCTTTTTTTTATGCAATTTTGTAAAACTTTTCTATAAAAATGATATACTTAAAACGTAAAAAAGCCCTAATCTTACTCGCAGACGGAACAATTTTCCATGGGAAATCTATCGGTAAAGAAGGTACTGCTTTTGGTGAAGTTTGCTTTAATACTGGTACTACTGGTTATCAAGAAATTTTCACAGACCCTTCTTATTATGGACAGCTAATGGTAACAACCAATGCACATATTGGTAACTACGGAACCAAAGCGGATGAAATAGAATCCGATGCTATTAAAATTGCTGGATTAATCTGTAAAAACTTTAGCTTTAATTATTCTCGTCCTGCAGGAGATAAATCTCTGGAGGAATTTTTAGATGACAATAATTTGTTAGCTATTTCAGATGTGGATACTAGAGCACTAGTAAGCCATATTAGAGATCATGGTGCTATGAATGCTGTTATCTCAACTGAAGTTGATAAAATTGATGAATTAAAGAAAGAATTAGCTGAAGTGCCAAGCATGGAAGGTCTCGAGTTAGCATCGAAAGTTTCTACCAAAGAACCTTATTATTTTGGAGATGAAAACGCAACTCATAAAATCGCAGCATTAGATATTGGAATAAAAAAGAATATCCTTCGTAATTTAGCCAAACGCGATGCTTACATAAAAGTATTTCCTCATAATTCAAAATTTGAAGATTTAGAAGCTTTCAAGCCTGATGGCTATTTTATTTCTAATGGTCCTGGTGATCCTGAACCATTAGTTGAAGCACAAACTGTAGCTAAAGAAATCATTAAGCGTGACTTGCCTTTATTTGGAATTTGTTTAGGTCACCAAGTGATCGCATTAGCAAATGGTATTTCTACCTATAAAATGCATAATGGTCACCGAGGAATTAATCATCCTGTTCAGAATTTAATAACGACAAAAGGAGAAATCACATCTCAAAACCATGGTTTTGCTATCAACAGAGAGGAAACGGAAGCACATCCTGATATAGATATTACTCATGTACATTTAAATGATCATACAGTCGCAGGTATTAAAATGAAAAATAAAAATTGTTTTTCAGTGCAATATCATCCTGAAGCGAGTCCTGGACCAAACGATTCAACCTATTTATTTGATGAGTTTATACAGAATGTCAAAAAAAACTAATAACAAAAAAGCAACGATTTTAAACTTTCGTTGCTTTTTTTACGTTACGAAAACATTGTAGTTAAGATATAATGTAATTCTGAATCATACAGAACCTTTATAGAACAACTATTTCGTAATTTTGTAAAACAATTTTAACAATATAAATTAATAGAAAAATGAGCATTATAATTAATATTCATGCAAGACAAATTTTAGATTCAAGAGGAAACCCAACCGTTGAAGTTGATGTGATTACCGAAAATGGAATTATGGGAAGAGCAGCAGTGCCTTCTGGAGCTTCTACAGGAGAACATGAAGCTGTAGAACTTCGTGATGGTGGAGATGCATATATGGGAAAAGGTGTTTCTAAAGCTGTTAATAATGTAAATTCAATTATTTCTCAAGAATTACTAGGTGAATCTGTGTTTGATCAAAATAGAATTGATCAGTTAATGATAGAGTTAGACGGAACTCCTAATAAGTCAAAATTAGGAGCTAATGCTATTTTAGGTGTGTCTTTAGCTGCTGCTAAAGCTGCGGCAAGCGAATTAGGAATGCCATTATATAGATATGTTGGAGGTGTGTCTGCAAATACATTACCAGTGCCAATGATGAATATTATTAATGGTGGTTCTCATAGTGATGCACCAATTGCTTTCCAAGAGTTTATGGTAATGCCTGTAAAAGCGAAAAATTTCACACATGCGATGCAAATGGGAACTGAAATTTTTCATCACCTTAAAAAAGTATTACACGATAGAGGTCTAAGTACAGCTGTTGGTGATGAAGGTGGTTTTGCACCAAACTTAGAAGGCGGAACAGAAGATGCTCTAGAAACGATTGCTAAAGCGGTTTCAAATGCAGGATACAAATTAGGTGATGATGTGATGATTGCTTTAGATTGTGCTGCTGCAGAATTTTATAAAGACGGAAAATACGATTACACAATTTTTGAAGGCGATTCGGGAGTTGTTAGAACTAGTAAAGAACAAGCTGATTATTTAGCCGAATTGTCTCGTAAATACCCAATTCTTTCTATTGAAGATGGTATGGACGAAAATGATTGGGATGGTTGGAAATATTTAACAGAACAAATTGGTGATAAAGTACAGTTGGTCGGTGACGATTTATTTGTAACCAACGTAGAACGTTTAGGTAGAGGAATTGAAAATGGAATAGCAAATTCTATTTTAATAAAAGTGAATCAAATTGGTACGTTAACTGAAACAATTTCAGCAGTTAATATGGCCCACAATGCTGGTTATACATCTGTCATGTCACATCGTTCTGGAGAAACTGAAGATAATACCATAGCCGATTTAGCTGTGGCTTTAAACACTGGTCAAATTAAAACAGGTTCTGCGTCTCGTAGTGATCGTATGGCAAAATACAACCAACTTTTACGTATTGAAGAAGAATTAGATGAAGTCGCTTACTTTCCGCAAATGAATGCGTTTAAGGTGAAGTAAGATCTTCTTAGTACATAAAATTTAAAACCTATTCGTTGATTCGAATAGGTTTTTTTATACAATCAGAATGAGTATAATAGTCCATTAGTCAACTCATACTGTGTTCTTGGGATTGCAGTACTCACAGGTTCTGCATCAAAGAAATAATTAAAGGTAGTTTTAAACGCTAAGTCATCCAGTATTTTAAATAGAACAGAGGTATTACTTGATAATCTATGATCTTTAAATTTATCAAACCTTGGCTGAAAGTAGCTTGTACTAATAATACTTAAGGTTTCTGAAGGATATAAACTAAAAGAGAGATAAGCACTTCCTCTAATGTCTTCTTGGAGTCGGTCTTCAATAACATCTGAAGCTTTTTCATATTCATACATTACCAAAGTTCCCAAGTAAAACTTATAATTATCGTTTTCACTGAGTTTAAAACGCGGACCAGTTCCTACTAAAGCTCTAAGGTTAATATCTGAAATCGCATCGTATTGAGCTTGAGCAAAAGCTTCCCATTTTACTTTCTCTGTGATTTTTCGGTTGTATCGTAAATGTTGTGTGCCTCTATTAACTAAAGAGTTTCCTTCAATTTTTTGCAGATTGATATCATTCACAAACAACCATAAATTCATAGAGTCTTTATATTGCACATGTGCTTTATTAGCAATTCTAACAATATCATTGACATTTCTTATTAAGGATATATCTAAACTCACAGAGCCAGTCCATTTCGTTGAATCTGAAGGTTTTCTGAGCGTTTCTACGTTTATGACTTGAGCATGAGAAATTGAAGTCATTATTATAAGCACCAATGTTAGTCGCAACATATTTATATGATTTAATTGTAAAAATAGTATTTAACCCTTTAAAATCAATGAGGTGATTCATTTAATACATTTGTTAATGTATCAATTATCATTATAATTTTAATATCTATTTTATCAATATCATAATTGTTAAAAGCATTATAAAGGGAGTTAATAAATCCTTATATATTTCGTAATTTTGCAATACTTAAAAACAAAATAAAATCTCAAGATATATGTCAGATAAAGCTACCTTAGAAATTAATGGAAAAAAATATGAATTTCCTTTAGTTACAGGAACAGAAAATGAAGTTGCTATTGATGTTAAAACATTAAGAGGTGCAACAGGAGGTGTCATTACAATTGATCCAGGTTATAAAAACACGGGAAGTTGTGAAAGTGCAATTACATTTTTAGATGGTGAAAAAGGAATTTTAAGATATCGTGGCTATTCTATTGAAGAATTAGCAGAAAAAGCTGATTTCTTAGAAGTGGCTTACTTACTTATTTTCGGAGAATTACCAACACAAGAAGAACTAGATAAGTTTCACTCAGATATCAAACATCATTCTGTGGTTGATGATGATATAAAAAAGATTATTGAAGCATTTCCTAAATCAGCGCACCCAATGGGAGTGTTGTCATCATTAACTAGTGCTTTAACAGCGTTTAATCCTTCTTCAGTTGATGTAGATTCTGACGAAGATATGTATAATGCGATTGTACGTATCTTAGGAAAATTTCCAGTATTGGTAGCTTGGACAATGCGTAAAAAGCATGGCTTGCCTTTAGAATATGGAGATGATAGCTTAGGCTATGTTGAGAATGTTCTAAAAATGATGTTTAAAAGACCAAACACAGAATATCAACAAAACGAAATTTTGGTAAATGCCTTAGATAAATTATTAATTCTTCATGCAGACCACGAGCAAAACTGTTCAACATCTACAGTTAGAATTACAGGTTCATCTCACGCAGGATTATTTGTATCGTTAGCTGCTGGAATTTCAGCACTTTGGGGACCATTACATGGTGGTGCAAACCAAGCCGTTCTAGAAATGCTTGAGGCTATTAAGGAAGATGGTGGTGATACTTAAAAATACATGGCTAAAGCTAAAGATAAAAGTGATCCTTTCCGTTTAATGGGATTGGGACATAGAGTTTATAAAAACTTCGATCCAAGAGCTAAAATTATTAAAGTAGCTGCAGATGAAGTGTTAGCCGATTTAGGGGTTGAAGATCCAATATTAGATATTGCTAAAGGCTTAGAAAAAGAAGCTTTAGAAGATCCGTATTTCGTAGATAGAAAATTATATCCTAACGTAGATTTCTACTCAGGAATTATTTACAGAGCTATGGGAATTCCTGTAGAAATGTTTACAGTAATGTTTGCATTAGGTCGTTTACCAGGTTGGATAGCACAATGGAAAGAAATGCGTATGCGTAAAGAACCAATAGGTCGTCCACGTCAATTATATACAGGTGAAACATTTAGACCATTTAAAGAGGTTTCAGAGAGATAATATTATAACTCTATTCTAGATTTATAAAGCTTCATAATAAATTATGGAGCTTTTTTTATTTTCTATATCTGAGTAAATAATCTATCCAAATCATTTTTTTCTAGAAAATAATCTTTAAATTTAAAGAGAGGGAATCACTTAAAATCAATTTATTATGAAATCAAAACACTTTTTTTACACACTAATTTTATTCTTTACAGGAGTATTTTTTACTTTAGATGCTCAAACTACACAAGCGACTAATGCAATATCTCCTGGAAGTTTTTTAGGAACTAGTAATAATCAACATGTTGAATTTAGACGTTCTAATTCCTATGCAGGATTAATATCAACTAAGAATACTTTCTTTGGCTTGAATGCTGGAACTACAAATTATAATTCCGGATTGTATTCATTTAATAGTGCGTTTGGTATAAAAGCATTGTCCTCGTTTAATGAAGCTAATGCCATTAAGTTTAATAATGCTTTTGGCTATGGTGCATTAGAAAAAAATGTAAGTTCTGCTAATAGTGCTTTTGGTTTTGAAGCTTTAAAGTATAATGAATTGGGCTCATACAACATTGCTATTGGTCATCACGCCATGAGAAGCAGTAAAGCGGGTAAGTTTAATATTGGAATAGGTAGTAGAACTTTAGAAACCAACCAGACTGGAGATAAAAATATTGCTTTTGGTCATAGAACTTTAGAATCTACTAATTTCGGAATAGATAATATTGGAATTGGATATTATTCACTACCTAAAATACAAGGGGCTAGTAATAAAAATTTAGCAATAGGAAGTTGGACAGCTGTGTCCTTAAAAGAGGGATCTAATAATACAATAATTGGTTCTTATTCTGGTAATAATTTATCAACTGGTAGCAATAATACGTTTTTAGGAAAAGTTACTGTACCAACCTCAAATTCAACAAGTGATAAAACAGGGAAAGACTCCTCAAATACAATTATTTTGGCTGATGGTAATGGTAACCAAAGAATACTAATTGGAGCTAAAGGACGAACTGGAATAGGACTGGGTAACAATATTCTTCCAAAAAACCTTTTGGAATTAGGAAATGGTAATGCAGGTACTTCAGGATTACGATTTAGAAGTCTTAATTCGAATAGTCCAACTGTTACTTCAACTGGAGTTGTTTTAACTGTTAATGTTGACGGAGATGTAGTCTTAACGACTGATGAAGGAGGAACTGGAGGTTCAAATAATAATATTTATAATTCTGATGATACTTTGACTGGACATAGGACAGTTTATATGAATAATAACAGAATGATGTTTGATATAGGAGATAGTGATGGAGGAGCAATATATATAGGTAAGCCAACTCCAGTAACTGACCTTACAAATTATCCTAAGGATACAGGTGAATATAGATTATATGTTGAAGGTGGAGTTCTTACTGAAAAAGTAAAAGTTGCCTTGAGAAGTACAGCAGATTGGGCAGATTATGTTTTTGCTGATGATTATAAATTAAGGTCTCTAAATGAAGTTGAAAGTTTTATAAAAGCCAATAAACATTTACCTGGTATAGCATCTGCCAAAGAACTCACAACCAATGGTTTAGATTTGGCTAAAATGCAAGCCAAGCAAATGGAAAAGATAGAAGAGCTAACACTTTACATCATTGAACAAGACAAAAAAGTAGAGCAACAAAGTAAAGAGATTGACGAATTGAAGGCCATGGTAAAGGCATTGTTAAAGCGATAGACTATAAGTTTAACTTAAAATAATTTTATTATGAAAAACTTATATATATTAATAATTATTATATGTTTTAGCTTTGTTAAAGCTAATGCACAAAGAGATATTATATTTTGGCTTGATAATAGTACTTCTATTTCAACAACCGAATGGAATGATATGACAACTTCTTTAAATCAGATAATAACTGATGCTTTAGATTGTAATCCTAATAATAGAATAGCTATAGTGCATTATGCTGGAGGTGGTCCTATTTTGCCCGGAGGTAATCCATGGATTTATATAGAAGACCCTAATAATGATGGTGCTTTTACGAATAATTTAACTGAGGCAATCACATTTCCTAGGAGAATGACAGGAGGTGATTATGCTCATGAATCACTTGCATTAATTGGTGATGCTTTAGATGCAATACCTAACTCGAGGATAATTAGTCCTCAGACTCAGTTAAATCATATTGCAACACAAAACTTAGTTGTTTATCTATTTACTGATACATCTAGAGGTTTATTGACAACTCACCCAAGCTATCCAACATCTTCAAATTTGGTTAGCATAGATAATCCAGAAATGAATAGTGATTTGGCATTTCAAAATTATACTGACTTTAAGAATAATAGAAACGCAACAATTATTGTTACATCAATAGCTTTGAGCAACTCAGCAAACAATCTATTAGTTAGAAATGCTAAAGCTGCAATTTCTAGTTATAATATTTCTGGGAATTACAATGGAACAATTGAAAATTATCCAGCTGAACCAGATAACAACCAATTGCCGAGAATGTATTTAGAGTCTAATGGATTTGATCTAGATGCAAATGATATTAATATCATTGCTTCAGACTTATGCAATTGTCCTATTACACTTACATTGTCCTCACCTCTTGATGATGTAAATAGTAATACTACAGAAAATAGGCAGGCCGATGAAACTATTTTTGCTACAAATTTTATCGATGTTGATGCAAATGCGATTTATCATGCAGGAAATTTTGTAGAACTGAATCCAGGATTTGAAGCTGAATCACAGTCTAGGTTTGCGGCTTATGTCGAAGCTTGTTCAGATGATTTTTTATATCGAAATCAAACTACTGACTCAAAATATCTAAATGATAAAGAAGATATTGATGACGACTTAAAAATTAATGATGATTTTAGGATTATACCAAATCCTTCAAGCAATTTTACAAAGTTAGAGTCAATCTATTCTGAGTTTAATAGAATTAAAATTATTTCAGTTTTTGGTGAAGTAGAATTTTATAAAGTAATAAAAGCAAGTAAGAGTTTTAATGTAGATGTTAGTAATTTCCCTAAAGGTGTTTATATTGTTTCAATTAGTTTAGTTGATGGTAATGTTTTAATCAAAAAACTAGTTAAAAATTAACCATATACATTTCAATTTCTAAAAGCTCTACTGTTATAAGTGGAGCTTTTTTTATATTTGCAACATATGAAACTACACATTCAAAATGAAACAGCTCGTTTGCGAGCTGTTATTTTAGGAACAGCGGAAAGTATTGGTCCTACACCTAAATTAGAAGATACTTACGATCCAAAATCAGCTGAGCATATCAAAGCAGGAACCTATCCTTTAGAAGCAGATATGATTACAGAAATGGAAGCTGTTGCTGAGGTTTTAAAAAAGTATGATGTTAAGGTATATAGACCAGAAGTTATTAAAGATTATAACCAGATTTTTGCGAGAGACATTTCATTTGTAATTGATGATAAGTTCGTAAGAGCTAATATTTTACCAGATCGTGATCGTGAAATTGATGCTATTGAACATGTGTGGTCTCAAATTCCAGAAGACAATCGCATTACCTTACCAGAAGAATGTCATGTTGAAGGTGGAGACGTTATGCCTTGGAATGATTTTATTTTTATTGGCACTTATTCTGGCGAAGATTATTCCGATTATATAACAGCAAGAACTAATATGGATGCAGTGATTGCCATTCAAGAATTATTTCCTCACAAAACAGTGAAGTCATTTGAATTGCGTAAATCTAATACAGAACCAAAAGACAATGCATTGCATTTAGATTGCTGTTTTCAGCCAATTGGGAAAGACAAAGCCATTATTCATAAAAACGGATTTTTAGTTGAAAGTGAATACGAATGGTTGGTTAATTTCTTTGGAAAGGAGAACGTTTTTGAAATTACTAAAGATGAGATGTACAATATGAATAGTAATATCTTTTCTATTTCTGAAGATGTGATTATTTCTGAACGTAATTTTATCAGACTAAACACTTGGCTTCGTGATAACGGATTTACAGTTGAAGAAGTGCCTTATGCTGAAATAGCAAAACAAGAAGGTCTACTGCGTTGTTCTACAATGCCTTTAATTAGAGATTAGGAATTATTTTCAGCAACAAAACCATCCCAACGCTTCATATACGTCACAAATTTATTGCTCAAACCTTCGTTGTGTAAATAGGTTTCACTTACTGGAGTAGGAGTAGGAGTAAAATTAGGATTGGCTAATACTTGTTTTGGGAAATCATGATGCAAAATACCAGAACGACCAATGCTTACAAAATCGACCTTTGCATCTAATATCTTTTTCACATCTTGTCCTGAGTTAATTTTTCCAGCTACCGTAAGTTTTACATTTTTGAAATCTAAATTTGTAAAGTGCTTCAATAAAGTTAGATGTTGGTGTTCTTCCTCTTCTGGGTTTTTAAAACAATCCCAAAGTGAAATGTCTAAAAAATCAATTTGATTTTCATCAATAAATTGTTGACAAATCGTTTTAACCTCTTGTAATTGCATTCCGAAACGTTCTGGTGATAAACGTAAACCTAATAGAAAATTTGGTCCGCAAGCCATTCTAATACCATTGGTGATTTCAAAAAGTAAACGTGCTCTATTTTCTAAACTGCCTCCATAATTATCAGTTCTTGAGTTAATTTTTGCACTTAAAAACTGTGATAAAATATAACCATGTGCTCCATGAACTTCAACACCATCATAACCACATTGTTGAGCCCTAATCGCTGCAGCAATGAAATCGTCTTTGAGTTGATGGATGTCTTCAAGGGTTAAACCTCTTGAGTTATATTTTTCAATACTAGAAGCAGATACAGGTTGCCCTATAATTAAATCTTCTGGTGAACGCATTCCCGCGTGGTGCAATTGTACAACTGCTAGACTACCATGAGCTTTAATGCCTGAGGCTAAACGCGTATGCCCTTCAATATGTTTGTCTGAAAAAATTCCTAATTGCCCTGGAAATCCTTTGCCATTAGCTTGAACATGTGATGCACAGGTCATGGTTAAACCAAATCCACCTTTAGCTCGCATTACCAACCAATGGTATTCATCATCTGATAATGTGCCATCCTCATGACTTTGGGTGTTTGTCATAGGAGCTAACATAAATTTATTAGACATTGTTATACCACAAGAAAATTGGAGAGCTTGGTTGGTGTTTGTCATTTATTCTATAATAATACGTTTAATGAATCGTTTGTTATCTATACTTAATACAGCAAAATATTGCGAAATCGACAGCCTTTCTGTTGTAATTGTTTTCGGAAATTTTTCAAATGTGTTTTTATAAACAGTTTTGCCTAACATATCAATAAGTTTAAAATCGATAGTTTGCTTGAAAAAATCTACTAAAGACACACTGATAGTCTGATCACTATGTGTAGAAATATTAATCAGTTTATTTAATTCTATGGTTTCTTTTTCGCTGAGTGTATCATAAGCGTTAGTAAATTCTAATATTGCGCCAAGCGTGCCTTTAGTAACTTGATATAAGTAGGGCACATCCATGTTTTTTAACAAATCTGTAGAGGTATGCGCATGAGGCGTTTCGTTTTTTTCAAACAGTCCTGTAACGATTTCTCCATGGTCTTCAAAAGGCATATAATCTGAATTATAAGCATGCGCAATTTCAGTTTTTAAATCAGAATATAATTCGATAAGTTTTGCTAATTCATTAGTGTAGATGTTAGAAGCTTCATTGTTTGATTTTGGCTTAGATTCGTCACGTTCACACACTATAGTATCATTATTAATTCCTGAAATACCACCAACTTCATCAATATTTAAAACCAATCTTATATCTAAGTTTTCGGGAACTACGGTGTTTTTTACATAATATTTACTTCCAATTAAACCGTCTTCTTCACCAGAAAAATGAATGAATTTAATAGAATATTCGGTGTCTACATCTTTAAGTAAGCGTGCCAATTCCATAATTAGAACAGTGCCAGAACCATTGTCATTCGTTCCAGCGCCACTGATGGTATCATAATGACCATCTATAATAACGTAAGTGTTTGGGTACACGGTCCCTGTTTTGGTTATAATAATATTATTACTTGTTCCAGCAGAATATGTAAATGGTTGTAGTACAATGTCTGAATATCCTAAACTTTTGTAACGCGACGAAATCCAGTTTTCGGCATCTGTAAGTTTTGAAGAGCCTACATTTTTAATTCCGAAATTTTCAAATGTTTTTAGATCGTTTAACAAGTTAGATTGCGAAGAACTTTCAATAATACTTGAGTAAAATGAATTGAATGTTTGAGATTGAATCGTTAATACAATCAACGATATAAAATAGGTTAAAATTAATTTTTTCAATAACGTATGAATTTTGAGAAAAACTAAACTTATTCTCTATACAGGAAATAATTATTTACTAAATCTATATAAACTTTTTTGGCTTCATCTTCAGTAACGTCTTGAACTTGAAACAGCGCATTAGTTTTAAACGCATTAATGATAGGTTTACTACTACTTGGTCGACCATAATTATTGGTCGCTTTTTTATAATAAGCATATAACCTTAGAAGGAAATCTGCAGGAAAGGGCTCGTTGTGTGCATTAATTCTTGCAACAGCCTCATGAAATGCAATATCTAATTCTTCTGAAGTCATACTTTTTCGGCAATAATACTTTCGCCTCCTCTTACTTTTTGATTGAGTTCTACTTTAATATCTGCATCTAAAGGTAAAAACAAATCTACTCGACTTCCAAATTTTATGAAACCAGAGTCAGTACCTTGAACAGCATTGTCTTCTACTTTTGCATAATTTACAATACGTTTGGCTAGAGCACCTGCAATTTGGCGGTATAAAATTCGTCCAAAATTTTTATTGTCTACCACAACAGTCGTACGTTCATTCTCCTCACTAGCTTTAGGATGCCAAGCGACAAGATATTTACCAGGATGATATTTACTGTAACTTACTTTTCCACTAATAGGGTAACGCGTAACATGTACATTGATTGGAGACATAAAAACAGATACTTGTATTCGTTTATCGTTAAAGACCTCTTTTTCAAAAACTTCTTCAATCACAACAACTTTACCATCAACAGGAGAAACAGCAGTATGGTCTTCAAGTTTAGTATGACGTTTAGGATTTCTAAAGAATTGAAGTATTAATACTAAAAGTACCAACATGCTAACCATGAGAAGTAATTTCAGCCAAGGTAAGTCAACAAATCTGTCTATGATAAGGACAGTTCCAGTGATTAGAGCTAGTGTGATCGTAATAATTTTATAACCTTCTTTATGAAACATATGTGATAATTCTTAAAAATAAAAATATAAATGGTGCCGTAAAGATAATACTATCTAAGCGATCTAATAATCCTCCATGTCCTGGCATAATTATACCACTATCTTTGACATTGGCTTGACGCTTAAACTTAGATTCAATCAAATCGCCAATAGTTCCAAACACACTAATAATAATAGCAAGAATAAGCCAATTGGTGAAGCTTAATGTTTGAGTGTACTCTGCTATGAAATAACTTGCAATACACGAAAAGAATAATCCACCAAGAAAGCCTTCAACTGTTTTCTTTGGAGAAATACTAGGGAATAATTTTTGCTTTCCAAAGTTTTTACCAACCAGAAAGGCAAATGTGTCGTTAACCCAAATAAGTATAAAAGATCCTAATAACAGAAGCGGAGTAAAGGCCTGGTCGAAGTTAGCTATAGCAACTAAAAAAACAAAACCACTTGATAAATAAAAGGTTGTTATGATAAAACGCTTAGATTCAAAAAGAGGAATCATTTTTTCTGAAAATAAATCTTTTATCAGGATGAGTAGCACAAATATGGTAATAACTAGTAATATTTGCGACGCTTCGTCGTGACCTTTAGCGCTATTAGAAATAATGTCCCAATACGCAAAACCTAAATATAAAATTGAAAATATTATGTATGGAACAAAGCTTTTTAGGTTGATGAGTTTTTTAAACTCTGCCAAAGAAATGATTCCGAAAATAAAAAAGAGTATTATAAGCGCGTGTTGCCAGTATAACGAACCAATAAGAAGTAAAACATATAACAGTCCTGAAAATGCTCTTGTAAGGATTTCTTTCATCTATAAATCTTCTAACAGTAGCAAATATAAGTTTTTTGAGCTACTTCCATAGGTAAGAAAATCTTTGTCTTCAATAGTTTTGAAGTGTTTAATCGTTGTAATGTTTGTTGGTATTTTGTCTTTATTCTTTCCTTTAATTCCTCTTAAACCTTCACCAATATTTTGTACAAACTGACTTGTAGTTGCATAAATAATAAAATTTGTTGGAAGTTCTTTAAGCTTTTTTTCAGCAATCTGATTAGAAGAAATTAAAAGAGAGCCATCATCTGAAATTAAATACTCACAAGTTGATAAAAAGTAGTTGCAATCAGATACTTTTTTTGTGGTTTTAAATTTGAAGTCCTTAAACATTTCATTTAAACGATCGTCAAATATTAAAACATTATCATCTTCCCAATTGTTTTCTTTGAGAATATTATTGAGGTTTTCATTAACATCCTTTATGTTTTCACAATACAAGAATTTCCCACCATTTGCTTTAAAATTAATTGTAAATTGTTCGTCTATGGGCAGTTTTATCTCAGGCATATATTTGCCTCTCTCTTCGCTTTTTATGTGATCTTCTGGTGTGTCTTTTAAACCGAAGATTTTACGAAATAGACTCATTTAAAAATTTGCTATTAACCTAATTTTACTATAGTAATTATCAAATATAAAAAAACTTAAATTAATGCTTAGTCAATTTAAGTTTTTTATGGGATTTTAAAAGATTACTCTTCTTCTGTTTCTGAATCCAGTATATCGTTATTTTGTTCAACATCAACTTTCGGTTCAACAAGTTCTTTCTTTTCGAAAGGGCGTTTTCCAAAGATTTTTTCAAGGTTATCTTTGAAAATGACTTCTTTTTCCAAAAGCACTTCTGCCAATTCGGATAATTTATCCTTGTGTTGTTCTAATAAACTAATGGCACGTTGATACTGTTTTTCAATAATATCTGAAATTTCTTTATCAATCAACTCAGCAGTTTGCTCACTGTAAGGTTTTGTGAAACCGTATTCAGATTGCCCTGAAGAGTCATAATATGTTAAGTTTCCTACTTTGTCACTCAAACCATAAATTGTTACCATAGCTCTTGCCTGCTTGGTAACCTTTTCTAAATCACTTAATGCACCTGTTGAGATTTTATCAAAAATAACTTTTTCGGCAGCTCTACCACCAAGTGCAGCACACATTTCGTCTAACATCTGTTCAGGTCTTACAATAAGACGTTCTTCAGGCAGATACCAAGCAGCACCTAATGATTGACCACGAGGTACAATTGTAACTTTTACTAAAGGTGCAGCATGTTCTAGCATCCAACTTACAGTAGCGTGACCAGCTTCATGGAAAGCTATGGCTTTCTTTTCGTCTTTTGTAATGATTTTATTTTTCTTTTCTAAGCCTCCCACAATTCTGTCAACAGCATCAAGGAAATCTTGTTTGCCAACAGCTTTTTTGCCATTTCGAGCAGCAATAAGAGCAGCTTCATTACAAACATTTGCAATATCAGCTCCAGAAAAGCCTGGTGTTTGCTTTGCTAGGAAATCGACATCAAGCTTTTCAGATTGTTTGATCGGTCTTAAATGTACTTCAAAAATTTCTTTACGTTCTCTAACATCTGGAAGGTCTACAAATATTTGTCTGTCAAAACGTCCTGCACGCATTAGAGCTTTATCAAGAACATCTGCTCTATTTGTTGCTGCTAATACAATAACATTTGTATTAGTTCCAAAACCATCCATTTCAGTAAGTAACTGGTTTAATGTGTTTTCTCGCTCATCATTAGAACCAGAAAAATTACTTTTTCCACGAGCTCTACCAATGGCATCAATTTCATCAATAAAAATAATTGCTGGTGATTTTTCTTTAGCTTGTTTGAATAAATCACGCACTCTTGAAGCTCCTACACCAACAAACATTTCAACAAAATCTGAACCTGATAATGAGAAGAAAGGTACTTTAGCTTCTCCAGCAACAGCTTTTGCTAATAAGGTCTTTCCTGTTCCTGGTTGACCTACTAGTAATGCTCCTTTTGGGATTTTACCACCTAATGATGTGTATTTTTCAGGGTTTTTTAGAAAGTCAACAATCTCTTGAACTTCTTCTTTTGCTCCTTCAAGACCTGCAACATCTTTAAATGATGTTTTTACATCTGTTTTTTCATCAAATAGTTTAGCCTTAGACTTACCAATGTTAAAAATCTGTCCACCAGCTCCACCACCAGAACCTCCAGACATTCGCCTCATGATAAAAATCCAAACACCAATAATTAGAATAAAAGGTAGTAATGAGAATAGGAAATTTCCCCAATGATTTTCTTCAGTCTTAAACGACACTGGGACATCTAGACTCGTATTGTTTTCTTTAATGCTTTTAATTTCCTCTTGAAATAACTCTAATTCACCAAACTCAAATGTGTAGTTTGGTTGAGGAGTTACTGTAGGTAATAAATTATTTGGCTTTGATTTTTTGTGAACCTCTTGTTCTAAAGCTTCTTTGGTTAAATAAACTCTAGCTTCTTTACGATTAACAACTTCTAATTTAGCAACATCTCCATTCTCAAAATAATCGAAAAACTCTGAAGGATTTATTTTCTTGGTTGTCGAACTACCAAATCCACCTGAAAATAGTTGAATACCTAAAAAAACTGCGATGATAATTCCATAAATCCAATACGGACTTAATTTAGGTTTCTTACTTAAGTTTTTGTTGTCTTTTGCCATTATATAAATGCCACAAAGTGGCTTGTTTTGTTAGTAACTAGTTTCTATAACTGTAGTTTTTGCATCTCCCCAAAGGCTTTCAATATCGTAATATGATCTGATGTGTTTTTGAAATACATGAACAACGATGTTCACATAATCCATTAAAACCCATTCAGCGTTATCAGCACCTTCAATATGCCAAGGGTTGTCTTTAAGTTCTTTACTTACTTTTTTTTGTACGGAATTTACTATGGCGTTTACTTGAGTATTCGAAGTACCTTCACATATAATAAAATAATTACAAACCGTATTTTCAATTTCTCTTAAATCCAGAATTGTAATCTCCTTTCCTTTTACATCTTCAATTCCAGCTATAACTGTTGCTATAAGTTCGTCTGGGCTTGTATTTTTTTTCGCCATTAAATTGGTTTAAGTTTGTGCAAAGTTATTATTTTTTTTAGTCTTATTATGGTTAATTCATTATAAGAAATTCTTAAAGTTTTTTTACACAGCATATGCATATAATCAAACTTAATGCCATTGACTCTACAAATTCGTTTTTACGTCAGCTTAGTGCACAAGAATCTGTTAAAGATTTTACCACAGTAGTTACAGAACATCAAACCAATGGTCGAGGACAAATGGGTGCGCAATGGCAGTCTCAAAACGCTAAAAACCTCATGTTTAGTGTGTTTAAAGATCTATCATGTATAGATGTAGCATCACATTTTTACATAAGTATGGCTGTGTCATTGGCTGTTTTTAAGGCTTTGAAACTATTGCAATTAAATACGCTTGAAATTAAATGGCCTAACGACATTTTGTCAGAACAACAAAAATTATGTGGTGTTTTAATTGAAAACGTCATAAAACAAAATTGTTTACAATCCTCTATTATAGGAATTGGTATTAACGTAAACCAAACACAGTTTAAGGATTTACCAAAAGCCACATCTATGCAGTTGATTTCAGGAAAGCACTTTGATAGAGATCAGGTACTTCATGAGGTTTTAATGCAAATGAAGCATTACTTTTCGTTAATCGATTCTAAATCATATGATGAGTTGAAGCTAGATTATGAAAGTAAATTGTTCAGAAAAGATA